>NZ_JBHJTL010000158.1:0-9981 GCF_042264065.1 Streptomyces sp. NPDC056222
ACTCGGAAGAGTCCGGGGCCGCCCCTTTTGGCGTGGGCACGGGCCAGGACCAGCGGGCAGCCAGAGCTCCGGAACGGACCTCAGGGCTTCAGGGTGAGGCGGTTCAGGGTGAGCCGGTCGCCGAAGGGGGTACGGCCGAGGACCTGGCGTTTGGCGAGGCCCTCGATCTTCACTTCGAGCTCGGTGAGGGAGTGCAGCGGGGCCAGGTTCAGCCGGGTCACGTCCGGGAGGGGCCGTAGCGTGAGGTGGCGCAGGAGCGGCAGTCCGGCGATCACCTTCAGCTCGGGGGCGCCCAGCGGGACGCCGTCGAGCAGCAGGGTGTGCACACGGTCGAGGCCCTCCAGGGCCGTGAGGTCCGTCAGCCCCGCGCACCGCTGCACGGCCAGGGCGTCGAGTGTGGTTGCGAAGGGCGCGAGCAGCGAGAGGTCCGTCAGCCGGGGGTTGTCGGCGACGGTGAGCCCGCGCAGGACGTGGCCGTGGAGAGCGGCCGTCAGCTCCTCCGGGGCGAGTTCGCCCTGGAGGATCAGGTCGGGTGCGTGCCGCAGCACCGGGATCTGCGCGAGCTGGTCCCGGTCCGAGACGAAGAGGCTGTACCTGTCGAGCGGGAGGCGGGCCAGGACCTCGCGGGCGTACGCCTCCGCCGGGAAGTTCGACCAGCTGATGGACAGCCGGAAGGTGTGCCTGGCGTCGGCGTAGGCACGGGCGTAGGGGAGGGCCGCCGCGCCGCCGATCTCACAGATCAGGACGAGCGTCGCGTCGGTCCCTTCCGTGTCCGAGACCGTGGGGCCGGGCAGCAGGGGAAGGACGAAGGCCCCCAGCCGGGCGAGCGCCCTCAGCTGGTCGGGGCGCCGAGGAGGCAGGACCGAGGCCACCGCGTTCCGCACGCGCTCGTGGAGCGGCTCCGAGAGCCAGGCCGCGTGCTGGGCGCACAGGGCGGCCAGGACGTACAGGGTCGTCTTCAGGTCCTTGTCCCGGCTCCCCGAGCCGGCCGCGAGCAGCCCCTCCACCAGGACGGGCAGTTCCCGGCGGGAGCAGTGGCCGGCCGCGAGGAGCAGGACGTCGTGCCACTGCTGCTCGCGCGCGTGGCGCAGGAGTTCCGGGATGAGGTCGTCCTCGACGAACTCCTTGGCCGCCAGGAAGTCCTGGAACGTGCGGTGCGCGAACTGGAAGACGGAGTCGGTCCGTTCATGGAGCAGGCCGGTGCGGTTGAGGAGGTGCGTGAGGATCTCCTCGGGCGTGCCCTGGGCCGAGACCCGCGGCATCCCCGGCAGCGTCCGGTTCAACTGGTGCAGCGCCTGCTCCCGGGTGAACTCGGTCTGGCCGCACCGGACCAGCCATGCCGCGAGGCGCTGGAGGAGCTGCTGGTGCTCCTCCACCGACATCCGGATGCCGTCGGGGGCGTCGATCCGGCGCCGGTCGTCGCGGGCGCCGAGGAGCATCTGGAGCGCCGACGCGTACAGCGCCCAGCGGGTCTCGGGCAGGAACCCCTCCCGTAACCGGTGCAGGGCGCAGATCACCGCACAGAGGAGCGGGGAGCGGGCGAGGTCGGACAGGGTCGGGTTGTGGCGGAACTGCTGGAGCAGGTCCTGTTCGAGGCCCTTGAGGGCCTCGGGATCCTCGCCGTCGAGGCCGGCCGCGTCGTGCCAGGCGGTGACGAACGCCTGGATGTCCTGGTCCCGCATGGGCAGGAGGGTCAGCTCCTCGAAGCCCTCTGAGGCCAGCCACTCCGGCTCCACCGCGAGCGGCCGTACGGTCGCCACACAGCGGGTACGGGGAAAACGGGCGAGGAGCCCGGAGAGCCAGTCGTGCGCGGCCTCCCGGTCTTCCTGGGGCACCTCGTCGAGACCGTCGACGAGCAGCAGGCCCCGACCACCTGACAGGACCCGGCCCGCCCAGCCGTCGGGCGCCGGGTCGACCATCAGACCCGCGACGTCGGGGAGTTCGGCGGGCGAGGGGAACCCGGAGCCGCGGGCCCGGAGAGTACGGAGCGGGACGACGAACGGCACGAGACCGTTCAGCTCGGCGAGTCGGGGGCCGAGGGTGCCGGCGGCGGCGTGGGCGGCGAGCCACCAGACCAGGGTGGTCTTGCCGGCGCCGGCGTCGCCGCGGAGGAGGACGCGGGGGCGCGAGGCGAGGAGTTCGTCGATGCGGTGCGGGACGGTGGTGGATCCGGGCTCCCTGGAGGCGGCCTCCAGGGACAGATAGGCGGTGTCGAGGTCCCACTCGGAGGCCCGGCGGTTGAGCTCGTCCAGCCCGAAGATCTTGGTACGACGGTACGCGGCGCCGAGGGCTTCGGCGTACTCCTGCTCATGGCAGGAGTCGGCCGTGGTGTGGCGCGTCTGGGCGACCGGTTCCGGCGGGAGGCTGCCGGTCGCCTTGGCGTAGGCGCCTCTGAATCCGTCGCCGGCGACGATCGCGGCCAGGGGCACACACTCCACCCGCAGGTGGCCACGGCCGCGCGGGATTCCCTTGACGATTCCCAGCAGCCCGCTGCCCGCGAACACCGGCGCCCCGGAGAGGCCCGCGAGGGGGGAGCCGCCGTCGGCCCGTTCGGCGGCCGGGGGCCGGTCCATTTCGAGGATCATGGTGCGGCGGATCAGACCGGCGAGGGGCAGGACCGTACCCGTGTACTGGTCGCACTCCAGCCGGCGCCCCTCGTCGTAACGCTGGATGCGCGGAAAGCCGACGATCTCACAGTCGGGCAGGGGGCGTTCGGTGGCGACCACGGCGAGTCCGACGGCGGTCGCGTTCACCAGGGTGGTGACGAGCCCGGCGACGAGGCTCTCCGGCGCCTGGAGGAGCGCGGCGTCGAGTTGCGGATCGGCCCAGATCACCCGGCACAGGACCCGGTCACGCACACCGGGCACGGACACCCAGGCCGAGTAGCCGGCTTCCAGTACATGGGCGCAGGTGAGGACGGTGTCGTCCGTGAGCAGCACGCCGCTGCCCTGCCGTCCGGAGTGCTGGGAGTGGACGGCGACCGCGCGCCGACCGGGCGGAAGCCCCATCAGTCACCGAACCCGGAGGTGTCGCCGGGCTCGTCGTTGCCGACCAGCCACGGCCCGTTCGTGTCGGCGTTCCGGGGCTTGAGGGTGAAGGAGACGCGATGCGTCTCGCCCCGCGTGCGGGAGGCGTCGGCCCCGGCCTCGACGACCCAGGCCTTGACCTTGGTCCCGCCCTTGATCTCCTTGCGGAGTTCGATCGTGAACTCCATCTCGATGTCCCCCACTTCGAAGGCGACGGGCTTTCCGGTGGCGCGGGTGGCGGCGTCGACGAGTTGGTCGCGCACGGACTCGATGGCGTCGGCGAGCTCGATGTCGGTCATGATCGTCAACGTATCGGGGGAGGGTGTGGTCGGTCAGGTCATGTGCGGATGTCGACGGCGGGGGGAAGGTGTTCGGCGCCGGTGACCGTGGCGCCGTACATGTCGACGATCCCGAGATGCTCCAACCGCGCCAGGGGCGCGAGGTCGCGGACCAGGCCGCGGCTGTTGCTGAGAGTAAGCCGTCGCAGGGCGGGGAAGGTCCGGGCGATCTGCTCGAGGGTCGGGGCGTCATAGTGCTCGCCCACGATCACATGGTCCACCTGTGGCAGGACGAGGGTGTCGGGGCATGAGCGGAGGGTGGGGGCCGTGACCGACAGCGCCCGCAGGCCGGACACTCCGGCCACGGCGAACCAGTCGTCCTCGGTCGGAGAGGTGAACCAGGTGAGGTCCAGATCCGCCAGCCGGGGAACGCGGCACGTCCCGTCCGACGCTTCGCGGGAAGGCGTCCCCCGGAGAAGCCGCCACAGGCTGTTCCGCGACGCGTCCTCGGAGACTTCGAGGGAGCGCACGTCCGCCAGGACCGGGCTGAGGGCGGCCGCACCGCGGTTGGAGATGCCCTGGCGGATGTCGAGGAACTCCGGCCGCATCCCCAGGCGTACGAGTTCTTCGATCTGCTCGTCGGAGCGGAGGGTGACGTACAGGGCGTCGGGATCGAGGCGGGCGATGATCTCTTGCGCGTACTGCCGCACCTCGAACCGGGACCACCCCCACATCAGCTGCGACCGGACCCTCAGCGACGGGTGCCCGGTGAACCGGGCCAGGTAGGGCAGCGCGGCGTCGTCGGTGATGTGCGTGGCGGTGGTCACGACCATGGCCGCCTCGTCATGCGTCAGGCCGTCCGGGGCCGGCAACAGGTCCAGGACGGTGCGTCCCACCGACGCCAGCTCCCGTGCCTCCTCCGCGTCGCGCGGCGGAATCACCTCGCCCGTCCGTGCCAGGATCCGTTCCCGGATCTCCGGGGCCACCTCCGTCGCGTGGTCCAGCGCCGTCGCCGCGACGACCAGGATGCGGAGGTGCGAGCGCCGCGCCACCTCCGAGTCCGCGGCCTTCAGCAGTTCCTCGAAGATCTCCGCGCATTCGCGCGGCCGCGCGTGGCCGACGGCCATGCGGATGACGTCCTCCCACTGGTCGTCCGCCGCGTGCTGGACGAGGACGCCGATGTCCCAGCGGTCCACCAGGGCCTTCGCCGCCAGGTAGTCCTGGAAGGTGCGGTGGACGAAGTCGACCGTGTCCGCGGTCGGTTCGCGCAGCAGGCCGCTTCGGTGGAGCAGGTGCGTGAAGACCACGCCGGGGTCGGCCCCGGCCGCCTCCGTGATCGCGGGCACCGCCTCCCGTACGACCGACTCCGCGTGCGCGCGGTCCATCGTCGTCCGGCCGTTGAGTGTCAGCCAGTACGCGATCCGCTGGATCAGCTGGATCTGGGGCGCCTCACCCAGCTCGATCCCGTACGGCGTGCCCATGTCCCGCTCGCGGTCCCGGCGTGAGAGCAGCATCGAGAGTGCCGCGTCGTACAGCGCCTTGCGGCCGCGCGGCAGGAAGCCGCGGCGGCTGCGGTGCAGGGCGCAGATCAGACCGCACATCAGGGGGTTGGTGGCGAGCTGGGCGACGTCGGAGGTGGTCCGCAGGGCGTCGAGGAGGGGCTGCTCGTACGGCGCCGCCTCCGGCCCCGCGGCCGTGTGCCAGCGGCGGACGAAGGTGCCGACCTCGGCGGTGGACATGGGGGCGAGGCTGAGCTCGGTGAAGCCGTCCGACGCCAGCCAGTCGTCGCGTACGGCGGTGGGGCGGGAGGTCACGAGCCAGCGGTTGCCGTCGTAGGAGTCGAGGAGGTCGCGGAGCCAGCGGCGGGCGCGGTCGCGCTCGGCCTCCGGGATCTCGTCGATGCCGTCGACCAGGACCAGGCCGCGTCCGGCGGCGAGGACGCGGTCGGCCCAGCCGTCGGGCGGGGAGAGCGGGCAGTCGACGGCGGAGAGGAAGCGGTCGGGGGCCGGGAGCCGCTCGCCGTGGCGGGTGAGGGTACGGAGGGGGAGGACGAAGGGGATCCGGTCACGGAGGTACGCCATGTCCTCCGTCTGCTCGTCCCGGGCCGACGAGACCGCCAGCCACTGCACGAGGGTCGTCTTGCCGGAGCCGGCCATGCCACGCAGGAGCACCTTGTCGTGCCGGGCGAGGGCGAGGTCGGCGCGGCCGCCGAGGAGGTCGCCGCGGTGGACGACCGCCGCCGTGCCGGAGCGGAAGGAGGCCCAGGTGGATGCCGGGCCTTCGTCGTACGCGGACTGCGCACGCTCGTCGCCCGCACCATGGCGCTCCACCGTGGCCACCTCGCCCGGCACCGCGCCCGCCACCCGGCGCTCCCGCTCGCTCTCCGCCCGGTCCGTCGCCTCGCTCTCCCTCTCGTCCGGCTCCGCGAGCCACGTCCCGGCCCCGCTTTCCGCCGCGAACCACGCGCCCGCCCCCGTCGCCTCCAGCGACAGATACGCCACGTCCAGCGGCCACTTCTCCGGCGCGCCCTCCAGGTCCACCCCGTAGATCGTGAGGCTGCCGTGCTTCTTCGCCATGTACGCCAGGTACCGCCGCTCGAACTCCGCGTCCCGTGCGTCCACCCGTGGCGTACGGCGGATGACCTCGTCGACCTTGGCGGTCAGCTCCTGCTGGCCGCGGGTCTGCTCCACGAGCGTGCGGGCCACGAAGGTGGACCGCTGGGTGAAGAACTCCAGGATGTGCAGGCAGGCCCACTCCGTGAGCGAGCCGAGGAAGTGGACGGAGTCCGTCGACAGGCCGTCCGGGGCCGGGGCCGCCGTGCGCAGGCTGCGGGCGAGGGCCGGGGCGCCGAGGTGGACGGCCTGGACGTCGTCCATGTCGAGGTCGCCGAGGGCGAGGAGCGTCGCGGCCAGGGCGTCGGTGAGCGCCTCGGTCTCGTCGGCGGGGAACGGGGGCTCGCCGGGGCCCGTCACGGCTCGTTCGACGAGGGTGGCGGCGAGCTTGCGGACGTCCTTCTCCGTGAGCGTGCGCTTCTCGCCGCGGAAGGAGACGAGCCCGGAGAGCCGGATGCGCCGGGCCGCGCCCGGCAGGCCCGCCCCTGGACCATCGCTGACCAGGAGTTTCTTCAGGATCGGGCCCATCGCCGACGTGGCGAGGCGGGTGCCGATGAGTGACGGATCCATTGGTGTCCCCCCGGTGGTTCGCGACGTCGTCAGCGTAGTGCGGGACGTGATCGAAACGGCCTTGGTTGCGTGACCCAGGTCGCAATGGCGGCGGGCGCGCCGTGACAAGGCGCACAGGCGTTTCGAGGGGTACTAACCGGAATAGTGATGGCGTTTGCGGTCGATTCGGGACGTTCAGGGCCAGGGTGCCGGGACTTTGGTCCCTAGGGGGCGCGAACCGTGCGAGAAGCGGCCTGTCGGTCCGATCGGGGCAGGTCCGACGTGCGTATAAACCGTTTCTCTTGTGCCGCTTTGTCCGATTTCAGGGAAGGGTGTCCCGGGTCGTCAAGACCCGGACATTCCGGGAGATCGCTACGACGCAATGTCGTAGATGGGGTGGTTTACGCCGGATGGGGGTCCGGGTTACCAAGGATGAGCAACAGCCCGCCCGGCGCAGCGAACGCGTCGGGTTCCGTTCTGTCTCGGAGGTTTTCCCCCGTATGTCGAAGCGCGTCATGAACCCCGCCCGTATCACCGCCGTCGCCCTTGCCGCCGCCGGCCTGGGAGCGTCGCTGGTGGCCGGAGCAGGTTCCGCCTTCGCCGCCGAGGGCAAGGCCGCCACCATCGCGACTGCCGCGACCGGTGCGTCCACTGCCGTCGCCGCGCAGGCCGATGCCCAGGCCCAGGCCGCCGTCAAGGCCGCCGTCGCCAAGCAGGCCGCCGCCAAGAAGGTCGCCGTCGCCAAGGCCGCGAAGGCCGCCCCGGTCGCCGCCAAGAAGGCCCCCTCCTGGGTCAAGCCGGTCGGTGGCTACACCCTGACCGCCAGCTTCAACCAGGGCGGCGCCATGTGGGCCCACAAGCACTCCGGCCAGGACTTCGCCGTTCCGGTCGGCACCCCGGTCAAGGCCGCCGGCGCCGGCACCGTCGTGAAGGCCGGCCCGAACGGCGGCGGCGACGGCCCCGCGTACGGCAACGCCATCGTCGTCAAGCACGCCAACGGCAAGTACTCGCAGTACGCCCACCTGTCGAAGATCAACGTGCACATCGGCCAGAAGGTCGGCGCCGGCCAGAAGATCGCCCTCTCGGGCAACACCGGCAACTCCTCCGGCCCGCACCTGCACTTCGAGATCCGTACGACCCCGAACTACGGCTCCGCGCTCAACCCGGCCGCGTTCCTGCGTTCCATGGGCGTCTCCATCTGACCTGAAGAACGCTTCACCGCGCGCCGTGCGCCTGGGTGAGCAGATCGAGGGCGACCTCGAGGGCAGCTTCACGCTTCTCCTCGGGGTCGCCCTCGACGTTGTCCATGAAGAACATCCCCGCGTGCAGGGTGAAGATCGCGCTCACGCAGCGCACCCGGTCGATCACGGCGAAGTCCGGCTCCTGGATCAGGCCGCTCAGCTCGATCATCCGCTCCTTGAAGGTCAGGCCGATGCTCAGCTCGCGGACGGCCGCCTGGTTCTCCTGCATGAAGCGGAACAGCGGGGCCGCGCTGATCAGGGATTCCTGGTAGCGGCGCAGGATCTCCTCCCTGACCTCCAGCGTGCGCGGCTGCTCCCGCGCCCATGCGATCAGCTCGTCCACGGGCCTCGTGAGGTCCTGGAAGATGCCGATGATGATGTCTTCCTTGGTCTTGAAGTGGTAGTACAACGCGGCCTTGGTGACATCGAGGTGCTCGGCGATCTCGCGCAGTGAGGTCTTCTCGTAGCCCTGCTCCGCGAAGAGTTCGAGGGCCACGTCCTGGATGCGCTGCCGTGTGTTGCCTCTGGCCATGGTCCGCTCCCACGCACTCATTACTTACTTGACGACCGGCTAGTTACAGGTCTACCGTCCCAAGTGTAGTAACTAGCCGGGCGGCAAGTAAGTGCCCGAAGGGTTGTGGGGAGCGGAAGCATGGCGACGACCGAATCAGTAAAGACACCCGGGGAGGGAGAGGCCGAGCAGCCACGCAGCGTCCGCGTCGTCCTCCTCGCCCTCATGATCGCGATGCTGCTCGCGATGCTCGACAACATGATCATCGGCACCGCGATGCCGACGATCGTCGGCGAGCTCGGCGGCCTGGAGCACCTCTCCTGGGTCGTCACCGCCTACACCCTGGCCACCGCCGCCTCCACTCCCATCTGGGGCAAGCTCGGCGACATGTTCGGTCGCAAGGGCGTCTTCCTCACCTCGATCGTGATCTTCGTGATCGGCTCGGCGCTCAGCGGCATGGCCCAGGACATGGGCCAGCTCATCGGCTTCCGGGCCGTCCAGGGCCTCGGCGCCGGTGGTCTGATGGTCGGCGTCATGGCGATCATCGGCGACCTGATCCCGCCCCGTGAGCGCGGCAAGTACCAGGGCATGATGGCCGGCGTCATGGCGCTCGCCATGATCGGCGGACCGCTGGTCGGCGGCACCATCACCGACCACTGGGGCTGGCGCTGGTCCTTCTACATCAACCTGCCGCTCGGCGCCGTCGCCCTCGCGATGGTCACCGCCGTGCTCCACCTGCCCAAGAAGGAGCGCGACCGCTCCACCCGGATCGACTTCCTCGGCGCCGGGCTGCTGACCGTCGGCATCACCGCGATCGTCCTGGTCACCACCTGGGGCGGTACGGAGTACGCCTGGGGTTCCGCGACCATCGTCGGTCTCTCGGTCACCGGTGTCGCCGCGCTCGCCGCCTTCCTCTGGGCCGAGACCCGCGCCAGTGACCCGGTCGTGCCGCTGCACATCTTCCGGAGCCGCAACTTCACCCTCATGTCGGTGATCGGCTTCCTCACCGGCTTCGTGATGTTCGGCGCGGTCCTCTTCCTGCCGCTCTTCCAGCAGTCCGTACAGGGCGCCTCGGCCACCAACTCCGGCCTGCTGCTCCTGCCGATGCTGCTGTCGATGATGGTCGTCTCGCTCGTCTCCGGCCGGATCACCACCAACAGCGGCAAGTACAAGATCTTCCCGATCATCGGTACGGCGCTGATGGTGATCGGCCTGTTCCTGCTCGCGCAGATGGACACCGGTACCTCCCGCCTCACCTCGGGGATCTACATGGCGGTGCTCGGCGCCGGCATGGGCTTCCTGATGCAGATCACGATGCTCGTCGCGCAGAACAGCGTCGAGATGAAGGACATGGGCGTCGCCTCCTCCGCGACCACCCTCTTCCGCACCCTCGGCTCCTCCTTCGGCGTCGCGATCATGGGCGCGCTCTTCACGAGCCGCGTCCAGGACGAGATGGCGGCGCGCGGCGGCTCGGAACTGACCCAGCAGTCCGCCCAGCTCGACGCGGCCTCCCTGGCCAAGCTGCCCGAGGCGCTGCGCGAGGCGTACCAGCACGCGGTCTCCGCCGGCACGCACTCCGCCTTCCTGGTCGGCTCGGCGGTCGCCGTCATCGGCTTCGTCCTCGCCTTCCTCGTCAAGGAGGTGGCGCTGCGGGGCGCCGGACCGGAGGCGAAGCCGCAGCCCACGGACGAGGCGCCGAAGGTCGCCGAGACCGTCTGACCCGCGCTCCTATGCGGAAGGGGCCCGGCACACCTGGTGTGCCTG
>NZ_JBHJTL010000159.1:0-9860 GCF_042264065.1 Streptomyces sp. NPDC056222
CGGGGGGCGCGTCTGGGGGGCTGACAGGTTGGCTTAACCGGGGGTGGGCCGCCGCACCGATTGGGGGCGGCGGCCCTCCCGTCCGTACGGCGGGGGACGTCAGTGGACGCCACCCATCATCGCCTGGACCTTCTTGCGGTACATGAAGACCGCGAAGCCCGCGAGCACCGCGAGTCCGGCCTGCATTCCGATGATCCCCGTGCCGTTGAGGTCCACACCGGCCAGCGAGAGCAGACCCGTGGTGCAGTCACCGGCGGTGACCGCGAGGAACCAGACACCCATCATCTGGGAGGCGTACTTCTGCGGCGCCATCTTCGTCGTGACGGAGAGGCCGACCGGGGAGAGGCAGAGCTCACCGATGGTCTGGATCATGTAGATCGAGACCAGCCACATCGGGGAGACCTTGGTGCCGTCGCCCGCCATGCCCATCGGGACGATGAAGACGAAGAAGGAGGCACCGACGAGGACCAGGCCCATCGCGAACTTCACGATGGTGTTCGGCTCCTGGTTCTTACGGGCCAGCCACAGCCACAGCCAGGCGAAGACCGGGGCCAGCGCCATGACGAAGAGCGGGTTCAGGGACTGGAACCAGGTGGCGGGGAAGCCGATGCCGAGAACGGAGTCGGCGGTCTTGCTGTCCGCGAACAGCGACAGGGTCGAGCCACCCTGGTCGTAGATCATCCAGAAGACGGCGGCGGCGACGAAGAACCAGATGTAGCCGTTCATCTTCGACTGCTCGCCGGTGCTGAGGTCCTTGTCGCGCTTGATGCGGACCAGGACGGCGACCGGGATGATCAGACCCGCGAGGGTGATCGGCACGAGCGCCCACTTCAGGGTGTACATGCCCATCGCCACGACGGCGCCGTAGAAGACGGCGGCGGCGGCGACGACCAGGCAGACCTTGACCAGGATGCTCTTGCGCTCCTCGGGGGAGAGCGGGTTCGGGACGACGGTGCTCTTCGGGCTCAGGCTCTTGGTGAAGGCCAGGAAGCACGCGAGGCCCAGACCCATGCCGACAGCGGCGAGCGCGAAGCCGAGGTGCCAGTTGACCTTCTCGCCGAGGGTGCCGACGGCGAACGGCGCCACGAACGCACCGAGGTTGATGCCGATGTAGAAGAGCGTGAAGCCACCGTCACGGCGCGGGTCGTCCGGGCCGTCGTAGAGGTGGCCGACCATCGTGGAGATGTTGGCCTTCAGCAGACCGGAGCCCACGGCGACGAGCGCGAGACCGACGAAGAACATCGCCTGGCCGGGTATCGCCAGCGAGGCGTGACCGGCCATGATCACGAATCCGGCGATGGTGACGGTCTTGCGGGCGCCCCAGACGCGGTCACCGAACCAGCCGCCCGGCATGGCCATCAGGTAGACCATCGAGACGTAGACCGAGTAGATCGCCGTCGCGGTGGCCGCCGTCATCGCGAGGCCGCCACCCTGGCTGCCGGTCGCCGCGTCGGCGCCACCGGAAACCAGGTACAGGACGAGGAGAGCCCTCATGCCGTAGTAGGAGAAGCGCTCCCACATCTCGGTGAAGAAGAGGGTGGCCAGGCCGCGGGGGTGGCCGAGGAACGTCTTCTCGGAACCAGGGGTTCCGGTCGAAGCCGTCGTCAGGCTGGACGCCATGTCGATCCTTGCTCTGTCGGGACGCGCGCCTTGTGAGCGTGGTGCGCCCGGTGGGGGAGGCCGGCACCGGCGGGAGGCGGTCGCACCCCGCCGGGATCCACGCCCTGACGCCGCATCGCGTCTCAGGACCCGGCCCACAGGTCGTTCACTGCCATCGAGGTTGCCGGAGCCGACCTCACGCAGAAAGAGGACCTCTGTCGCACGAAGCGATCCAAAGGTCCCCGATTACCGCAACTGATGCCTCGCCACCATACGACACGACAGTGCCGGATATGGAAGGACTTGAGAGATGGATCACAGGTGATCTAGGAACCAACAACCCTCATTCAAAGGTCATGTGCAGGTTACCCACCTTGATCCGCAGGAGCCGTCGCGGCCCTGTGGATCATGCCTCGGGGCGTCCGCCCTGCGGACTACCATCACCCCATGACCCGTGTACTGCTCGCCGAGGACGACGCATCCATCTCGGAACCGCTGGCCCGTGCGCTGCGGAGAGAGGGATACGAGGTCGAGGTGCGGGAGGACGGACCCACCGCCCTCGACGCCGGACTCCAGGGCGGAGTCGATCTCGTCGTGCTCGACCTCGGACTGCCCGGCATGGACGGCCTGGAGGTCGCCCGGCGGCTGCGCGCCGAGGGCCACACGGTTCCGATCCTGGTGCTGACCGCCCGCGCCGACGAGGTCGACACCGTCGTCGGGCTGGACGCGGGCGCCGACGACTACGTCACCAAGCCGTTCCGCCTCGCCGAGCTCCTCGCCCGTGTCCGGGCCCTGCTCCGGCGCGGCGCCACCGAGCCGGCCGTCGCGCCCGCGACGCACGGTGTCCGGATCGACGTCGAGTCGCACCGTGCCTGGATGGGCGACGAGGAGCTCCAGCTCACGGCGAAGGAGTTCGACCTGCTCCGGGTCCTCGTCCGGGACGCCGGCCGGGTCGTCACCCGCGACCAGCTGATGCGCGAGGTCTGGGACACCACCTGGTGGTCGTCGACCAAGACGCTCGACATGCACATCTCCTGGCTCCGCAAGAAGCTCGGCGACGACGCGGCGAACCCCCGCTACATCGCCACGGTCCGAGGCGTCGGCTTCCGCTTCGAGAAGAGCTAGCCCCGGAAGGGGCCTCTGCCCGACGGGGGCGTGCGCGCTCCGGCGGGAGCGCCGGGGCTTCTCCGGCGGAGGTCCGAGCGCTCCTGGAGTCTGCGCGCTCCGGCGGGAGTCTGCGCCCCCCGTAGGAGCGAGCCGAGGGGTCGCGCGCCGTAGGCTCGGGGGCGTGCCCCACACCCCCGCCCGGAGGACCGCCCCGTGCGTCGCCGTCTGATCAACTCCACGCTCGCCGTCGTCCTCGTCGTCATCGCCGTCTTCGGGGTGTCCCTCGTCATCGTCGAGACGCGGACCATCTCCTCCAGCGCCCAGGAGAGCGTGGACTCCGAGGCCGTGCGCCTGGTCTCCATCGTCGACAGCCGGCTCATCGGCGGGGAGCCCGTCAACCCGGACATCCTCGCCGAGCAGAGCGGCGCCAAGCGGTACGCCCTGATCGAGATCCCCGGCCGCGCCCCCATCGAGATCGGCGCCCGCCCCGAGGGCAGCGTCATCCGCGGCACCGCCGAGGGCGAGCGCGGGGAGACCGTCACCGTCGAGGAGTCCCGCTCCACCATCACCTCCGAGGTGGGCCGCACCCTCCTGATCATCGGCGCCGTGGCCCTGCTGGCCGTCGTGGCCGCCGTGCTGCTCGCCGTGCGCCAGGCCAACCGGCTGACGTCCCCGCTCACCGACCTCGCCGAGACCGCCGAACGCCTCGGCTCGGGCGACCCCCGCCCGCGCCACAAGCGGTACGGCGTGCCCGAGCTGGACCGGGTCGCCGATGTCCTGGACGCCTCCGCCGAGCGGATCGCCCGGATGCTCACCGCCGAGCGCCGACTCGCCGCGGACGCCTCGCACCAGCTCCGTACACCCCTCACGGCGCTCTCCATGCGCCTGGAGGAGGTCGCCGTCGCCGACGACCTCGACACGGTCAAGGAGGAGGCGACGATCGCGCTCACGCAGGTGGAGCGGCTCACCGACGTCGTGGAGCGGCTGCTGACCAACTCGCGCGACCCCCGTACGGGCTCCGCCATCGCGTTCGACCTCGACGAGGTCATCAAGCAGCAGATCGAGGAGTGGCGCCCCGCCTACCGAAGCGCGGGCCGGGCCATCGTCCATTCGGGCAAGCAGGGGATGCGCGCGGTGGGCACTCCGGGGGCCGTGGCCCAGGTCCTCGCCGCGCTGATCGAGAACTCGCTCATGCACGGCGGTGGCACCGTCGCCCTGCGCACCCGGGTCACCGGCAACCAGTCCGTGATCGAGGTCACCGACGAGGGCCCGGGCGTCCCCGCCGATCTCGGCGCGCGGATCTTCGAGCGGACCATCAGCGGCCGTAACTCCACCGGCATCGGACTCGCCGTCGCCCGGGACCTCGCGGAGGCGGACGGAGGCCGGCTCGAGCTGCTCCAGCAGCAGCCTCCCGTGTTCGCGCTCTTCCTCAGCCGTGAGGTCAGGAGCCGCCGGGACCAGGACCGCCCGGTCCGCTAGGCGAACGGGCCGCTCCTGAGGGCGTCAGAGGGCGTCCAGCGGGCGCCGTAGGGACGTCGGAGGGCGGCAGAGGGACGTCGGGGGGCGCCGTAGGGACGCCGGAGGGCGGCAGAGGTACGTCGAGGGGACGCCGGAGGGCCGTGGCCGTTCGAGCGTGCCGGTGGCAGAGCGCCCTACAGCACCCGGTCCGGCTGCTTCCTGGTCGTCTGCGGCGGCGGCGCCTGCTCCAGGAACGATTCGGCGGTCTGGACCGCCTCCCGCGCCGGCAGCGTCCGGAACACCCAGGTCCGATACGACCAGAACCGGAACAGCGTCGCGACGCCGATCCCCAGGAATTTGAAGACGTTGCTCTGAAGGGGGGAGTCCCAGCCGAATCCGTACGTCGCCGCGTACAGGATGCCGTTCTGGATCACCAGGCCGGCGACGCTGAACAGCAGGAAGAGCGTCAGCTCCTTCGTGCGGCTGCTCTTGTCGCGGTCCCGGTAGGTGAAGTACCGGAAGCCCAGGTAGTTGAAGCCGATCGCGACGACGGTGGCGATGATGCTCGCCCGTACGACGGGGACCTCCGTGAGATGGCGTACGAGGTTGAAGACCCCGAGGTCCACCAGGAGGCCGACACCACCGACGGCACCGAACTTCGCGAACTCACGCGTGAGCCGGTCAAGCCGCACACGCAGTGCGCTGGGTTCACTCATGGTGATTGCTCAGCCCCGTCCGTTCGGTTTCATCGTCCCAGCCATGCTAACCAGAGCGTCTGGCACCTGCCTGGGGACATTGCAAACCACGGAGAAACCCCGGCGAGCTGTCGTAAAGCACAGGCGGGGGAGGGTTCCCGCATGGTGCGGATACCCTAAGAGGGTGACGTTCCCGGTAGTCGGCATGGTCGGTGGCGGTCAGCTCGCCCGTATGACCCACGAGGCGGGTATCCCCCTCGGCATCAAGTTCAAGCTGCTCAGTGACACCCCGCAGGACTCGGCGGCCCAGGTGGTGAGCGAGGTCGTCATCGGCGACTATCGCGACCTGGCTACGCTGCGTGACTTCGCGCGCGGATGTGACGTGATCACCTTCGATCACGAGCACGTCCCCGCGGAGCATCTGCGAGCCCTGGAGGAGGACGGCGTCGTCGTCCGCCCCGGGCTCGCCGCGCTGGTGCACGCCCAGGACAAGGGGGTGATGCGCGCGAAGCTCGACGAGATCGGCGCGCCGAGCCCCCGCCACCGCATCGTCGCCGATCCGGCGGACGCGGCGGCCTTCGCGGCGGAGGTGGGCGGCTTCCCGATCATCCTCAAGACCGTGAGCGGCGGCTACGACGGAAAGGGCGTCTGGTTCGTCCGTTCGGAGGCCGACGCGCGGGACCCGTTCCTCGCCGGCGTCCAGGTGCTCGCCGAGGAGAAGGTCGACTTCGCGCGCGAGCTCGCCGCGAACATCGTCCGCTCCCCGCACGGCCAGGCCGTCGCCTACCCGGTCGTCGAGTCCCAGCAGGTCGACGGCGTCTGCGACACGGTGATCGCGCCCGCGCCGAACCTGTCGGCCGAGCTGGCCGGCCAGGCGCAGGAGCTGGCGCTGCGGATCGCCAAGGAGCTCGACGTCGTCGGCCATCTGGCCGTGGAGCTCTTCGAGACCACCGACGGGCGGATCCTCGTCAACGAACTCGCCATGCGTCCCCACAACTCCGGCCACTGGACCCAGGACGGCGCGATCACCTCGCAGTTCGCCAACCACGTCCGGGCCGTCCTCGACCTGCCGCTGGGCGATCCGCGCCCGCGCGCCACGTGGACGGTCATGTGCAATGTGCTGGGCGGGGACTACCCGGACATGTACTACGCCTATCTGCACTGCATGGCCCGGGACCCGCAGCTCAAGATCCACATGTATGGCAAGGACGTGAAGCCCGGCCGCAAGGTGGGGCACGTCAACACCTACGGCGACGACCTGGACGACGTGCTGGAGCGCGCCCGTCACGCCGCCGGCTATCTGCGAGGAACGATCACCGAATGAGCCCTGTGAGCCCCGTCGTAGGCATTGTCATGGGATCCGACTCCGACTGGCCCGTCATGGAGGCCGCGGCGCAGGCCCTGGACGAGTTCGAGATCGCGTACGAGGTCGACGTCGTCTCCGCGCACCGGATGCCGCGCGAGATGGTCGCGTACGGCGAGAAGGCAGCCGACCGAGGTCTGAAGGCGATCATCGCGGGTGCCGGTGGCGCCGCCCATCTGCCGGGAATGCTCGCCTCGGTGACCCCGCTCCCCGTCATCGGCGTGCCGGTCCCGCTGAAGTACCTCGACGGCATGGACTCGCTCCTCTCCATCGTGCAGATGCCGGCCGGTGTGCCGGTGGCCACGGTCTCCGTCGGCGGGGCGCGCAACGCCGGTCTGCTCGCGGCCCGGATCCTCGCCACACAGGACGCCGAACTGCTGGTCCGGATGCGGGAGTTCCAGCAGGAGCTGAACGATCAGGCGACCGAGAAGGGCAAGCGGCTGCGGGCCAAGGTCGAGGGCTCGGAGTCGTTCGGCTTCGCCAAGTGAGCCGCCCGGCGAACGCGGCCGACCGGCTGGCGGAGGCGATGGAGCTGCTGGCCTCCGCACCTGTCGTCGACGGTCACAACGACCTGCCGTGGGCGCTGCGCAAGCACGCGGGCTACGACCTGGACCGGCTCGACATCGCGGCCGACCAGACCGGCGCGCTCCACACCGACCTGGCCCGGCTGCGGGCCGGCGGGGTCGGCGCCCAGTTCTGGTCGGTGTACGTGTCGTGCGAGCTGACCGGTGACGACGCGGTCAGCGCCACCCTGGAGCAGATCGACATCGTCGACCAGCTGCTCGACCGGTACTCCGCGGATCTCGCCCCCGCCCTGACCGCGGACGACATGGAGTCGGCGCGGAAGGAGGGCCGTATCGCCTCCCTGAAGGGTGCCGAGGGCGGCCACTCCGTCAACAACTCCCTCGCCACGCTGCGCGCGTTGCACACCCTGGGCGTGCGCTACATGACGCTCACCCACAACGACAACACCGCGTGGGCGGACTCGGCGACGGACGAGCCGGGCGTCGGTGGTCTCTCCCCCTTCGGCCACGAGGTCGTCCGGGAGATGAACCGGGTCGGGATGCTCGTCGACCTCTCGCACGTCGCCGCGACGACGATGCGGGACGCGCTGGCCACCGCCGTCGCGCCGGTGATCTTCTCGCACTCCTCCTCGCGCGCGGTCTGCGACCATCCGCGGAACATCCCCGACGACGTGCTGGCGCAGCTGCCCGCGAACGGGGGAGTGGCGATGGCGACGTTCGTGCCGAAGTTCATCCTCCCCGCGGCCGTGGAGTGGACGGCCCGGGCCGACGAGAACATGCGGGCGCACGGACTGCACCACCTCGACACGACGCCGGCGGCGATGAGGATCCACCGCGCGTTCGAGGTGGAGAACCCGCGCCCGATCGCCACCGCGGCGACCGTGGCCGACCACCTCGACCACATGCGCGAGGTCGCCGGCATCGACCACATCGGCATCGGCGGCGACTACGACGGTACGGCGTTCACCCCGGCCGGCCTCGACGATGTCGCGGGCTATCCGAACCTGATCGCGGAGCTGTTGACGCGCGGCTGGTCGCACGCCGACCTCGCCAAGCTGACCTGGTCCAACGCGGTCCGCGTGCTGCGGGACGCGGAGGCGGTCTCGCGCGAGCTGCGGGAGACCCGGGCGCCGTCCAACGCGACGATCGACTCGCTCGATTCCCCGTCCTCCTGACGGAGCATCATCGAAGGCCCCGCTTCGGCGGGGCCTTCGCGCGTCCCGGGCGGTGCTCACCCGTACAGAGCATTCCGCCGCGCCGTGGACCCGGCGAGCGGTTACGCACCGATCTTCGCCGAGCTCCTCCTCCGCGGCCGGCCCGCGCCGGACCCGGTCGCCCCGCGCGGCGCAGCACGCGGACACGACGGTGCCCCGCCACCCCCGGTCGAAGGGGGAGGCGGGGCACCTTGGGGTCGGGGGCACCGCGCGCATCCGTCCCGGGCCCGGGGTCGGCGGGCACGTCCGCACGCTCTCAGCGCGCGGGCACCGGCGCACGTTCTACGCGCGCGGGCGTCGGCGCACGTTCTCAGGCGCGCGGGCGGCCCATCGCGCGGTACGTCCAGCCCGCCTCGCGCCAGCGCGTCGCGTCCAGCGCGTTGCGGCCGTCCAGGATCACCCGCGAGGTCACCGCCGCCCCCAGCTCCGCCGGGTCGAGCTCGTCGCGGAACTCACGCCACTCCGTCAGGTGCAGCACCACGTCCGCCCCGCGCACGGCGGCCAGGGCCGTGTCCGCGTATCCCAGCGTCGGGAAGAGGCGGCGAGCGTTGTCCATGCCCTTGGGGTCGTAGACCGTGACCTGTCCGCCCTGGAGGTGGATCTGTCCGGCCACGTTCAGCGCGGGCGAGTCACGGACGTCGTCGGAGTCCGGCTTGAACGTGGCGCCGAGCACCGCCACCCGCTTGCCCAGGAACGAACCGCCGCCCAGCGCCTCACGCGCCATCTCGACCATCTGGCCGCGCCGCCGCATGTTGATCGAGTCGATCTCCCGCAGGAACGTCAGCGCCTGGTCCGCGCCCAGCTCGCCCGCCCGCGCCATGAAGGCGCGGATGTCCTTCGGCAGACAGCCGCCGCCGAAGCCGATCCCGGCCCGCAGGAACTTGGACCCGATCCGGTCGTCGTAGCCGATCGCCTCCGCGAGCTTCGCGACGTCACCGCCGGCGGCCTCGCAGACCTCGGCCATCGCGTTGATGAAGGAGATCTTGGTGGCGAGGAAGGAGTTCGCGGCGGTCTTCACCAGCTCCGCCGTCGGGAAGTCCGTCACCACGAACGGCGAGCCCTCCGCGACCGGACCGGCGTACACCTCGCGCAGCTGCTTCTCCGCCCGCTCGCCGCGCACACCGACGACGATCCGGTCCGGGTGCAGGGTGTCCTTGACGGCGAAGCCCTCCCGGAGGAACTCCGGGTTCCAGGCCAGCTCGACGCCCTCCGGCAGCAGCGCGGCGAGCCGCTCGGCCGAGCCGACCGGCACGGTCGACTTGCCGACGACGAGCGCGCCGTCCTGCACCACGCCCGCGAGCGAGGTGAACGCGGCGTCGACGTAGCTCATGTCACACGCGTACTCGCCGTGCTTCTGCGGGGTGTTCACGCAGACGAAGTGGACGTCACCGAAGGCGCCGACCTCCTCCCAGGAGGTGGTGAAGCGCAGTCGGCCCGTCGACCCCTCGATCCCGGCGACGTGACGGGCCAGCAGCTCCTCGAGACCCGGCTCGTACATCGGTACGCGCCCGGTGGCCAGCAGCTCGATCTTCTCGGGCACGACGTCGAGGCCGAGCACTTCGAACCCGAGTTCCGCCATGGCCGCTGCGTGCGTGGCGCCGAGGTAGCCGGTGCCGATCACGGTGATCTTGAGGGCCATACGGGACTCCAGTGACGTCGGGCGGAATGCCTGCCCGAGCATAGTCGGGCCTCGGTCCTGCCTCGGCCGGGCCTTGGTCCGGTGCCCCGTGACGCCCTACCCTTTGAGTTACTTAACGGTAGTTAGCAAAGAGTGGGAGCGAATGAGCATGGCGGGTTCTGCCGATTTCGACCTGTATCGCCCGTCCGAGGAGCACGAGATGCTCCGGGAGACGGTCCGCGCGCTGGCGGAGGCGAAGATCACGCCGTTCGCCGCGGCGGT
>NZ_JBHJTL010000160.1:0-9633 GCF_042264065.1 Streptomyces sp. NPDC056222
GGTGCCCCGCGCCCCGCCCCGCCCCACCCCCGCACCCCTGCGCCGGGGGGGGGGGGGCCCCCCCCCCCCCCCCCCTTCCGTATGTCCTACAGACTCTCCAGGAACGCCAGCGCGACCGCCCAGGTCTGCTCGGCGGCGCCCTCGTCCCAGTCCGGCAGCTCCGGATCGGTGTAGAGATGCCCGGCGCCCGGGTAGCGGTAGACCTCCACGTCCGCACCCGCCTTCCCCATGCGCAGATACCAGGACGTCAGCCAGTCGTGCGACTCGAAGGGGTCCGGGTCGGCGATGTGCAGCTGTACGGGAAGGTCGTCGGCGGACGCGCTCTCGGCGATGTCCGAGGTGCCGTGGAGAAGAAGCAGCCCGCGCGCCTTGTCGTCGCCCAGCGCGAGGGTCTGCGCGACCGAAGCGCCGAACGAGAAGCCCGCGTAGAGGAGACCGCGCTCGGAGTACGGAGCCGCGGCGAGGATCGCGCGCTTCAGCAGCTCCTCCTTGCCGATCTCCTCCTTGATCGCCATGCCCTCTTCCACGGTCTCGGCGGTCCGTCCCTCGAAGAGGTCGGGCACGTGCACCAGGTGCCCGGCGGCCCGCAGCCGTTCGGCCGCGGCCTCCACCGCCGGACGCAGACCGTAGGTCGAGTGGAAAAGCATGATGTCCATGCGGTCCATCCTGCCAGCCGCCGTGTCATCTCATGCTGCGCACGTCCAGGTGGCGCAGCACCCGGTCGACCACCTCGGGATCGGTGCCCGGCTCGCTCCGCGCCGAGAGCACCTCGTGGCGGGCGGCCGACATCATCTCCCGCTGGATGCGCTGCACGGCCTTGAGGCGTCCGGCCCGCTCGGTGAACGCCGCCCGGCGCTCCTCGTCCAGCATGTCGGGACTGATCCGCGCCCCGATGTCGAACGCCCCGCGCAGCAGCCGCTCCTGAACCTCTTCGGGCAGCTCCTCCGCATCCTCGATCTCCTTGAGCCGGCGCCTTGCCGCCTTCGCCGCACGGAGCGCGAGGTCCCGCTCCAGGGCTCGCTCGACGTCCGTGTCCGCCTGCACCCCGAGCCGCTTGACCAGCCAGGGCAGGGTGAGTCCCTGGAGGACCAGGGTGGTCATGATCACACAGAAGGCGATGAAGACGATCTCGTCCCGGCCGGGGAACGGCGAGCCGTCGTCCGTACGCAGCGGGATGGCGAGCGCCAGCGCCACCGAGGCCACCCCGCGCATCCCTGACCACCACATGACGACGGTCTCCCGCCAGCTCATGGGGATCTCCTCGTCGTAGTCGCGACGGGTGTGCAGCCGCTTGGCCAGCCAGGTGGCGGGCATCAGCCACAGCAGCCGTACGCCGATGACGACACCGGTCACGGCCGCGCCCCAGCCGAGCATCTCCCCCAGGCGGCCGTCGCTGGTGCCGAAGACGACGTGCAGTTCGAGTCCGATCAGTCCGAAGGCGATGCCCGTGACCAGGGTGTCGACGATCTGCCAGAACGCCTGTCCGGCGAGCCGGCCCATGACGTCGTCGGCGTCGAATGCGTGCTCGGCAAGGAAGAGGGCGACGACGAGGACGGCGAGCACGCCGGAGCCGCGCAGCTCCTCGGCGAGGACATAGGCGACGAAGGGGACGAGGAGGGTGAGCCCCGTCTGGAGGGTGGGCTCACCGAGCAGGCCCATCAGCTTGTTGCTGAGCCAGCCGAGGACGAGCCCGACGGCGATGGCGACGACGGCCGACAGGACGAGATCGAGACCCGCGCCCTCCCAGGAGAACGAGCCGCCGACCGCCGCGCCGATGGCCACGTGGTAGAGCACGATCGCGGTGACGTCGTTGAAGAGCCCCTCGCCCTCCAGGATCGAGACGAGCCGGCGCGGCAGCCCGAGCGACCCGGCGACGGCGGTCGCCGCCACCGGGTCGGGCGGCGCGACGAGCGCGCCGAGCGCGACGGCGGCGGCGAGCGGAAGCCCCGGGACGAGCGTGTGGGCCATGGCGGCGACGGCGGCCGTGGTGACGAAGACCAGGGCCACGGCGAGCAGGAAGATGGGCCGCCTGTTGGCCGCGAACTGGCGCCAGGAGGTGCGCTGCACGGAGGCGTAGAGCAGCGGCGGGAGGACGAGCGGAAGGATGTACTCGGGCGGGATCTCGACGCTGGGCACGAAGGGCAGGAAGGCCAGCACGATCCCGACGAGGGTCATGAGCACCGGGGCCGGCAGCCCGAGCCGGTCCCCGAGCGGCACGGTGAGCAGCGCGCCGAGCAACAGCAGGAACAACAGGGCCAATTGGTCCACGGTGAGCCCTCCCGGCCTGGCGGCACGGTCGATGATCGGGCCTCAACCCTGCCACGGGCGTGGACGAATCAACCCAAACCCGCCGACCGACGCCGCCCACGGGTGGCCCCGGAGGGAGCACCCCCGTGAGCCCGCGCGGACGCGTCCTAGAGCACCCGTCGCATCGCGCGGTGCGGAATGCCCGCGTCCTGGAACTCGGGGCCGTAGGCCTCGTAGCCGAGACGCTCGTAGAAACCGAGCGCCTGGGTCTGGGCATGGAGGTCCACGGCCGCCAGCCCGCGCGCACGGGCGGCGTCCTCGATGGCGCGGACCAGCGCCACGCCGACCCCGAGGCCGCGCGCGGCCTTGGTGACGGCGAGCCGCCCCAGCGAGCCCACGGACGTGTCGGCGCCGGTCTTGCCGATCGCGTCCTCGCCGTGGATCAGCCGTCCGGTGCCCAGCGGCAGTCCGTCCTCGCGGACGGCGAGGACGTGCACGGCCGTCTCGTCGTACCGGTCGTACTCGATCTCCTGCGGCACCCGCTGCTCGACCACGAAGACGTCCCGTCGCACCGCGAAGCAGGCCTCGCGGTCCTCGGGCCCGCGCACCTCGCGTACCGAGAACCCCGTGGTCACGCGCTCTCCGCCGCGATCCGGTCCAGCGCGTTCTGCAGGTCCGCCGGGTAGGTGCTCGCGAACTCGACCCAGCGCCCGTCCGACGGGTGCTCGAAGCCCAGCCGTACGGCGTGGAGCCACTGCCTCGTCAGACCGAGCCGCTTCGCCATCGTCGGATCGGCGCCGTAGGTGAGGTCGCCGACGCAGGGGTGGCGGTGGGCCGACATGTGCACCCGGATCTGGTGGGTGCGGCCGGTCTCCAGCTTGATGTCGAGCAGCGAGGCCGCGCGGTACGCCTCGATCAGGTCGTAGTGCGTCACCGAGGGCTTGCCCTCGGCGGTGACGGCCCACTTGTAGTCGTGCTGCGGGTGGCGGCCGATGGGCGCGTCGATGGTGCCGCTCATCGGGTCCGGGTGGCCCTGGACCAGCGCGTGGTAGCGCTTGTCGACGACCCGCTCCTTGAACTGCGCCTTCAGCAGCGTGTACGCCCGCTCCGACTTGGCGACGACCATGAGACCCGAGGTGCCCACGTCGAGCCGGTGCACGATGCCCTGGCGCTCGGCGGCGCCGGAGGTGGAGATGCGGTACCCGGCGGCGGCGAGGCCGCCGATGACCGTCGTTCCGGTCCAGCCCGGGCTCGGGTGGGCGGCCACCCCGATCGGCTTCATGATCACGACGATGTCGTCGTCGTCGTGGATGATCTCCATGCCCTCGACGGGCTCGGCCACGATCTGGACGGGCGCCGGGGCGCCCGGCATCTCGACCTCGAGCCACGCGCCTCCGCTGACCCGCTCGGACTTGCCGACGACGGCGCCGTCGACCTGGACCTTCCCGGAGGCGGCCAGCTCGGCCGCCTTCGTACGGGAGAACCCGAACATACGGGCGATGGCGGCGTCGACGCGCTCGCCCTCCAGGCCATCGGGAACGGGCAGGGTTCGGATCTCGGGACTCGTACTCACCCGTCGAGTATGCCTTGTCAGTCCTTGTGGACGGTGCCGTCCGGGTCCAGGCCCCGGAAGGACAGGATCACGATCAGGAAGCCGCCGCAGACGATCGCCGAGTCCGCGAGGTTGAAGACGGCGAAGTGGGCCGGCGCGATGAAGTCGACGACCGCGCCCTCGAAGACGCCCGGCGAACGGAAGATCCGGTCGGTCAGGTTGCCCAGCGCACCGCCGAGGAGCATGCCGAGCGCGATGGCCCACCAGGTGCTGTAGAGCTTGCGCGCGAGCCGGGCGATCACGATGATCACCGTCGCCGCGATGAACGTGAAGATGATCGTGAAGGCCTCGCCCATGCCGAAGGCCGCACCCGGGTTCCGGATCACATGGAACGTCAGCAGGTCCCCGACGACCCGGATCGGCTCACGGCCCTCCAGCTCGGCCACCACGAGCAACTTGCTGCCGAGGTCGAGCAGGTACGCGAGCAGAGCGACCACGAAGAGCGCGACGATCTTGCGCTTGCCCTTGGGCTGCTCGGCGGGGGCCGCCGCCTCGCCGTCCGCCGCGCCGTCCGCGCCTGAATCCGGCGTACCGATGATGCGCTCCGCCTCTGCCACGTGAGTCCCTCAACCTAGGTGCCCTGACTGTGCACGAGGGTACGTCACGCCTCCGCGGCACCGTCAGGGCAGCCGGGCACCGAATCAGCCGCGCCGCTCCTGCTTCTGCTTGTCCTCGACGCACAGCGTGGCCCGCGGGAACGCCTGCATCCGCGCCTTGCCGATCGGCTTGCCGCAGACCTCGCAGAGCCCGTACGTGCCCGCGTCCAGCCGCTCCAGGGCGTGCTCGGACTGCTCGAGCATCTCGCGGGCGTTGGCCGCCAGGGCCAGCTCGTGCTCGCGCGTGATGTTCTTGGTGCCCGTGTCGGCCTGGTCGTCGCCCGCGCCGTCACCGGAGTCCCGCATCAGCCCGGTCAGCTCCTCCTTGGAGTGGAGCAGCTCGGCCCGGAGTCTGAGCACCTCGCTCTCCAGCTCGGCGCGGGCCTCGGCGACCTCCTCGGGCGTCCAGGGGTCTTCGCCGGGACGCACCGCGAGCTCGCCGGTACGGGCCGGGGGGACCGCGGCCTCGTTCTCGGCCGTCGTGACGCCACCCGCGGTCTTCTTCGCTGCCACCGTCCTGGCTCCTGTCTGCTTCACCTGCGCCGCGGACGCGGCCTTCTTCGTGACCGCGGCCTTCTTGGCCGGGGCTTTCTTCGCCGCCGGGGCCTTCTCGGCGGCCGTGGACCTCTTGGCCGCCGCGGCCTTCTTCGTGGCTGCTTTCTTCGCCGGGGCCTTGGCCTTCTTGGCCGCCGGAGCCTTCTTCGCGGCCGCCTCCTCCTCGGGAGCCGCCTTCCCGGCGGAGGTCTTCCTCGCCGTGCTGTTGGCCGTCTTCTTCGCCGTGCTCGTGCGTGCCGGGGCCGCCGCGTTCGCCTTCTTCGTGACCGTCGTCTTCTTTCCGGTGACGTCCTTGGCCGCCCCGCCCGCACCGGCGGTACCGGCGGTCGAGGTCTTCTTCGCGGCGGTCTTCTTCGCCACCATGTCGCGGCCCCTTCACATTTTGTGATCTTGCTCGCGAATCGTGCTGGGACGATAAATCGGCCCAAGGCCCGCGGCAACGGGGCACGCCGCCGTTTCGCACCCGCCCATGCCCGCGGCAAGGCATGCCTGCCTCCGTTGTGCCCAGCTCCCCGCCCGGTAAATCCGCCCCGTCGCCCCGGCCGAAGCCCGACCGCGCCCGTATGGCCATTCGGGTCACGCCGGACGCCCCGGCGAGCCGCCGGAAAAGCGGTCTGCCGACCCGCTTCCCGCCCCGTACACTGGGCAGAGCGAAAGGCTTGGATGGGGACGAGTAGCGTCGTACGCAGCCATGAGCGACCCGGGGACGGTGAGAGCCCGGGGGCCAGCCCGATGTGAAGGATCACCCCGGAGCCGCCGGAAGAAAGCCGTCAGGCGACTAGACCCGGCATCGCGACCCCAATGAGGGGGCCACGGGCACACGCCCGGGGCCAAGGAGGGTGGTACCGCGGGAGCCGCGCAGCACAGCGCTCTCGTCCCTCCGGACGGAAACGAAGCAGTCCGCCGGAGGAAGATCGATGACGCAGTACCGCCAGGTGCCCGCCCAGGTCGACCTGCCCGCGCTCGAGCACGCCGTGCTCGATTTCTGGCGCGAGAGCAAGGTCTTCGCCAAGACCCTGGAGCAGTCCGAGGGCCGCCCCGAGTGGGTGTTCTACGAGGGTCCGCCCACCGCCAACGGAATGCCCGGCGCCCACCACATCGAGGCCCGCGTCTTCAAGGACGTCTTCCCCCGCTTCCGGACCATGCGTGGCTACCACGTGGCCCGCAAGGCCGGCTGGGACTGCCACGGCCTCCCGGTCGAGCTCGCCGTCGAGAAGGAGCTCGGCTTCTCCGGCAAGAAGGACATCGAGGAATACGGCATCGCCGCGTTCAACGACAAGTGCCGCGAGTCCGTGACCCGCCACACCGACGCGTTCGCCGACCTGACGACGCGCATGGGCTACTGGGTCGACCTCGACGACGCGTACCGGACGATGGACCCCGAGTACATCGAGTCGGTCTGGTGGTCGCTCAAGCAGATCTTCGACAAGGGCCTGCTGGTCCAGGACCACCGCGTCGCCCCCTGGTGCCCGCGCTGCGGCACCGGCCTCTCGGACCACGAGCTGGCGCAGGGGTACGAGACGGTCGTCGACCCCTCGGTCTTCGTCCGCTTCCCGCTGACCTCGGGCCCGCTGGCCGGCCAGGCGTCGCTCCTGGTCTGGACGACGACCCCGTGGACCCTGGTCTCGAACACGGCCGTCGCGGCCCACCCCGAGGTCACCTACGTCGTCGCGACCGACGGCGAGGAGAAGCTCGTCGTCGCCGCGCCGCTGCTCGAGAAGGCGCTCGGCGAGGGCTGGGTGACCACGGGCGAGTCCTTCACGGGCGCCGAGATGGAGCGCTGGACGTACCAGCGCCCCTTCGAGCTCGTCGACTTCCCCGCGGAGGCCCACTACGTGGTGAACGCGGACTACGTCACGACCGAGGACGGTACGGGTCTGGTGCACCAGTCCCCCGCCTTCGGCGAGGACGACCTCAAGGTCTGCCGTTCCTACGGCCTGCCGGTCGTGAACCCGGTCCGCCCCGACGGCACCTTCGAGGAGGACGTGCCGCTGGTCGGCGGCGTCTTCTTCAAGAAGGCCGACGAGCAGCTGACCGCCGACCTGGACGCCCGCGGCCTGCTCTTCCGCCACGTCCCGTACGAGCACAGCTACCCGCACTGCTGGCGCTGCCACACGGCGCTGCTCTACTACGCGCAGCCGTCCTGGTACATCCGTACGACCGCCGTGAAGGACCGCCTTCTCGAGGAGAACGAGAAGACGAACTGGTTCCCGGACTCGGTCAAGCACGGCCGCTTCGGCGACTGGCTGAACAACAACATCGACTGGGCGCTCTCCCGCAGCCGCTACTGGGGCACCCCGCTGCCGCTGTGGCGCTGTGAGGACGACCACCTGACGTGCGTGGGCTCGCGCGCCGAGCTGTCCGAGCTGACGGGCACGGACCAGTCGGAGCTCGACCCGCACCGCCCGTACATCGACGCGGTGACCTTCCCCTGCCCGAGCTGCTCGAAGACGGCGACGCGTGTGCCGGAGGTCATCGACGCCTGGTACGACTCGGGCTCGATGCCGTTCGCGCAGTGGGGCTACCCGCACAAGAACAAGGAGCTCTTCGAGTCGCGCTACCCGGCGCAGTTCATCTCGGAGGCGATCGACCAGACGCGCGGGTGGTTCTACACGCTGATGGCGGTCGGCACGCTCGTCTTCGACAAGTCCTCGTACGAGAACGTGGTCTGCCTCGGCCACATCCTCGCCGAGGACGGCCGCAAGATGTCCAAGCACCTGGGCAACACCCTCGAGCCGATCCCGCTGATGGACCAGCACGGCGCGGACGCGGTCCGCTGGTTCATGGCGGCCGGCGGCTCGCCGTGGGCGGCGCGCCGGGTGGGCCACGGCACGATCCAGGAGGTGGTGAGGAAGACCCTCCTCACCTACTGGAACACGGTCGCCTTCCAGGCGCTGTACGCCCGTACGTCGGGCTGGGCGCCGAGCGCGGCGGACCCGGCGCCGGGTGAGCGCTCGGTCCTGGACAAGTGGCTCCTGTCCGAGCTGAACACGCTGGTGTCCGAGACCACGCAGGCGCTGGAGTCGTACGACACGCAGCGGGCGGGCAAGCTGATCTCGTCGTTCGTGGACGACCTGTCGAACTGGTACGTGCGGCGTTCGCGCCGCCGGTTCTGGCAGGGCGACGCTGCGGCGCTGCGCACCCTCCACGACGTGATCGAGACGGTCACGCGGCTCATGGCCCCGCTCACGCCGTTCATCACGGAGCGGGTGTGGCAGGACCTGGTGGTTCCCGTGACGCCGGACGCCCCGGAGTCGGTCCACCTCTCGACGTGGCCGGAGCCGGACCTGTCGCTGGTCGACCCGACGCTCCCCGCGCAGATGACGCTCGTCCGCCGCCTGGTGGAGCTGGGCCGGGCGACGCGGGCGGAGTCGGGCGTGAAGACCCGCCAGCCCCTGTCGCGCGCGCTGGTGGCCGCGACGGGCTTCGGGGACCTCTCCCCGGAGCTCCAGGCCCAGATCACGGAGGAGCTGAACGTCTCGTCCGTGGCTTCGCTCTCCGAGGTCGGCGGCTCGCTGGTCGACACCACGGCGAAGGCGAACTTCCGGGCGCTGGGCAAGCGCTTCGGGAAGGGCGTCCAGGACGTGGCGAAGGCGGTCGCGGCGGCGGACGCGGCGGCGCTGTCGCTGGCGCTGAGGAGCGGTGAGGCGACGCTGGAGGTCAACGGCGAGACGATCACGGTCGGTCCGGACGAGATCATCATCACGGAGACTCCGCGCGAGGGCTGGTCTGTGGCGTCGGACGCGGGCGCGACGGTGGCGCTGGACCTGGAGATCACTCCGGAGCTCCGCAAGGCGGGCCTGGCGCGTGACGCGATCCGCCTGATCCAGGAGGCCCGCAAGAACAGCGGCCTGGACGTGGCGGACCGGATCGCTCTGCGCTGGACGTCGGACTCCCCGGAGACCACGGAGGCCCTGACGGCCCACGCGACCCTGATCGCGGACGAGGTCCTGGCGACGGACTACGCGACGGGCCCGGCGGACGACACGTTCGGCACCCCGTTCAAGGACGAGGGCCTGTCCCTGACGTTCCAGCTCCGCAAGGCATAACGGCGACACGAAGCGGCCCGGCCCCTACGGGGTGCCGGGCCTTTTCGTTCCCTCTGACGAGCCAGAGGCCCGACGCCGCCGCCACGGCACAGAACACAGCGCCACACGGCCCGCGACCTGCGCACGCGCCCACAGGCGGCACAGACCCTGCGGCGCGAGCCACCGCCGACCCGGCCACTCCCACAGGCGGCACCGCCCTGGGACGCGAAGCCCCCACCGACCCGGACACGCACCCGCCGACGGGGACGGCCCTGCGGCGCGAAGCCACCGCCGACCTGAGCAAGCACCCGTAGGCAGCACAGACCCGGCAGCGCAAAGCCACCGCCGCCTCAGACACACACCCGCAGACGGCACGGCCCCGCGGCGCAAAGCCACCCCCGCCCCGGGCACCCACCCGCAGGCGGCACGACGCTGCGTCGCAAAGCCCCCCACCAGGACACGGCTCCCGGCGCGAAGCCGCCGGCCTCTCGGGGCGTGGGGGCGGAGCCCCCCCGGCCGCCCTACCGGGGGCTGGGGCGGGGCCCCCCGTCGGGGAGGGGCGGGGGGGGGGAGGGGCCCGCCGCCGGGGCCCCCC
>NZ_JBHJTL010000161.1:0-9535 GCF_042264065.1 Streptomyces sp. NPDC056222
GCGGAGGACCGTACTCCGCCGGGCCCGCGCCGGTCTCAACGGGCGAACCGCGCGATCGGGTTCACCAGGTCGCCGACGAGCTGGAGCGCCGCCGACGGGTCCGCCAGGTCCACCATCTGCTTGTTGTTGCGCAGCTGGAGGCGGTTGAGGGCGGAGAGCGCGAAGGTCTCCGCGAACATGTCGTACTGCGCGAACTTCTCGGCCAGCTCCGGCTTCGACTCCTGGTAGCCGCGCACGCACTCCGCGACCGTCCGCCAGAACTCGTCCTCGTCGAGCACGCCCTCCGCCGCCAGCGTCGACGCGAGGAAGCGGAAGAAGCAGTCGAAGACGTCCGTGAAGATCGACAGCAGCTTCATGTCCTCGGGGACCTCGGCGCGGACCCGTTCCACCGCCGGCGGCAGGACCGCGGCCGGGTCCATCACGCAGATCTCCTCGGCGATGTCCTTGAAGATCGCGCGGGAGACCGCGCCCCGCTCGTCGAGGGCCAGGATCACGTTCTCGCCGTGCGGCATGTAGACCAGGTCGTACGCGTAGAAGCTGTGCAGCACCGGCAGCAGGTACGCGTCCAGGTAGCCGCGCAGCCACTCCGTCGGCGCCAGGCCCGAGTCCTTGACGAGGGCCCCGGCGAACGACGCTCCCGCGTGGTCGACGTGGAGCAGCGAGGCCATCGTCGCGAGCCGCTCGCCCGGTGCCAGGGAGGCCACAGGCGACTCGCGCCAGAGCGCGGCGAGCATCTTGCGGTACGGCGAGTAGCGGTCGGTGGCGGCCTCGTACTCCAGGTGCCGGTAGCCGACGGCCGCCCGCTCGCGGATGATCGAGAAGCGGGCCGCCTGGAGGACGGAGTCGGCCTCGATCAGCCCCGCCAGCCAGTCGTTGATCGCCGGGGTCGCCTCCATGTACGCGGCCGAGAGCCCGCGCATGAAGCCCATGTTGAGGACCGACAGTGCCGTCTTGACGTAGTGCTTCGCCGGGTCGGAGTTGTTGAAGAAGGTGCGGATCGACTGCTGGGCCAGGTAGCCGTCGGCGCCCTCGCCCAGATAGACGAGGCGCTCCTGCGCGACCTCGGCGGCGAAGGTGACCGACAGCTTGTTCCACCACTGCCAGGGGTGGGCCGGCATCAGCAGGTAGTCCGCCGGGTCCAGGCCGCGCTCGGCGAGGATCTCGGCGAACCCGTCGACGGTCCTGTCGCCCAGCTCGGCGCGGATGAACGCGTCGTACTCGATGCCCGCGCCGGCCGTGAAGGTGGTGCGGTCGCGGCGGGCGGCCAGCCAGATCAGGTGGATCTCGCTGGCGGCCTCGGGGGCGTACGCGCGGTACTCGTCCACGCCGAAGCCGAGCCGGCCGTTGTTGGCGACGAAGCAGGGGTGACCCTCGGTCATCCCGGTCTCGATCGCCTGGAAGTCCGCGCGCGCCAGCTCGGCGGCGGTGACCTGCGGCTTGGTCGACTTGTACGCCGTACCGGCCAGGGTGGAGGAGATCTCCTCCAGGTAGACCGGCAGGATCTCGTCGCTCAGGCCCAGTGAGCCGCGCAGCTCGGTGATGAACATCAGGGCGTCGAGGGGGAGCTGCTCCTCGCCGCGGTGGCGGCTGATGGACTCCGGGTAGACGTGCCAGTGGTCGAGCGCGAACCGGTCCGCGGTGAAGCGGTACTCGATCGTGCTGTCGTCGCTGAGGACCTTGTAGCGGCTCTCCCCCAGCTCCTGCGGGTTGAGCAGACGCTCGTGGGCGAACTCGGCGAGACCCTTGCGGATCAGCGCGCGGTTGGCGTCCGCCCAGCGGGCGGGGGTCAGGTGGGCGACGGGGTTCATACAGTGGCTCCCACGGCGGTCTCGAACTGCGCGCGGGTGCAGAAGCTCAGCAGGGCCTGCTTCTCCGGCTTCTGGATCTCCCGCTCCGGCACGAAGCCGACGGCCTCGTTGAGCGCGTGGACGGCGGTGTTGCGGACGTCCGGCTCGACGACGACCCGCTCGGTCGCCGGGTCGGCGAAGAGCTCGGCCATCACGGCGGTGATGACCGTCCGGGTGAAGCCACGCACGGGGGTGTCGGTGGGCGCGACGAGGAAGTGCATCCCGACGTCGCCCGGGAGCGGCTCGTACAGGCCGACCAGTTCGACGTACCGGGGGTCGTACCGCTCCATCAGGAAGGCGGGCTTCTCGTCCACCAGGCCGATGAAGGCGTCGTGGTGCGGGTGGGCGGCTATCGCCATGTACTCGCGCTCGACGTCCTCGAGCTTCGCGTCCTGCATCATCCAGAAGGCGGCTTTGTGGTGAGTGACCCAGGGGTGGATCAGCTCGGCGTCCCTGAGCGGGTCGTAGGGACGGATGCGAACGGTCATACCGCGAACTCCTGGAAGGCGATGGTCTTCTCGACGGGGTAGTAGTCGGAGCCCAGCATGGCGCCGATGATGTACGCGTTGCGGTACGCCCCCATGCCCAGGTCGGGCGAGGTGATGGAGTGCGTGTGCACGGCGGCGTTCTGCAGGAAGACGCCGCGGCCCGTCGTGTCGATCGAGTAGTTGCGGGCCACGTCGAAGCGGCCCTGTCCGTCCCACGTGAGGCGGTCCTTGACCGGCTCGAGGAAGGCGGGGACGGCGTACTTGTAGCCGGTGGCGAGGATCAGGCCCTCGGTCTCGACCGTGAAGTCCTTCTCCTGCTCCTCCTGGTGGAAGCCGAGCGTGTACGTGCCGCTGGTGTCGTCGTACGCGGCGGAGTGCAGCGCCGAGTTGGTCAGCAGGCGCGTGGGGACCGGGCCGGCCAGGTTCTTCTGGTAGAGCAGGTCGAAGATCGCGTCGATCAGCTCCCCGTCGATGCCCTTGAACAGGTTCTTCTGCTGGGTCTCCAGGCGGTACCGGGTCTGCTCGGGCAGCGCGTGGAAGTAGTCCACGTACTCCGGCGAGGTCATCTCCAGCGTGAGCTTGGTGTACTCCAGCGGGAAGAAGCGCGGGGAGCGGGTCACCCAGTTGAGCTTGTAGCCGTGGACGTCGATCTCCGAGAGGAGGTCGTAGTAGATCTCCGCCGCGCTCTGGCCGCTGCCGACCAGGGTGATCGACTTCTTCTTCTGGAGCTCCTCCTTGTTCTGGAGGTAGCGCGAGTTGTGGATCAGGTCGCCGCCGAGGCCCTGGCAGGAGTCGGGGACGTACGGCGGGGTGCCGGTGCCGAGCACGATCCGGCGGGCGCGGAACGTCTCTCCGGCCTCGGTCGCCACCATGTACTCCTCGCCGGCCTCGTCGTACGAGACGGAGGCGACGGTGGTGGAGAAGCGGATGGAGGAGAGCTTCGCGGCGGCCCAGCGGCAGTAGTCGTTGTACTCGGTGCGCAGCGGGTAGAAGTTCTCGCGGATGTAGAAGGAGTAGAGCCGGCCCTTCTCCTTCAGATAGTTGAGGAAGGAGTACGGCGACGTGGGGTCGGCCATCGTGACCAGGTCCGACATGAACGGGGTCTGGAGATGGGCGCCTTCGAGGAACATCCCCGAGTGCCACTCGAAGTCCGGCTTGGACTCCAGGAAGAGGCCGTTCAGCTCGTCGATGGGCTCGGTCAGGCAGGCGAGGCCGAGGTTGAACGGACCGAGCCCGATGCCGATGAAGTCGTACGTGTCGGGGGTATCAGGCGTGGACAAGGGTCTCTCCCAGGTACTGCTCGGCGTGGCCGGCTATCAGATCGAGGACGGCGGCGATGTCCGCCAGTGTCGTCTCGGGGTTGAGCAGGGTGAACTTCAGGTACTGGCGGCCGTCGACCTTGGTCCCGGCCACGACGGCCTCGCCGGAGGCGAAGAGCGCCTTGCGGGCGTAGAGGTTGGCGCGGTCGATGTCCGCGGGCGAGGTGACGGCCTCGGGGATGTAGCGGTAGACGAGCGTGGACAGCTGCGGCTGGACGACCACGTCGTAGCGCGGGTCGGCGGCGAGCAGCTCGAAGCCGGCCGCGGCCAGGTCGCAGACCTCGTCGAAGAGCTCTCCGACACCGTCGGCGCCCATCACGCGCAGGGTCATCCACAGCTTGAGCGCGTCGAAGCGGCGGGTGGTCTGGAGGGACTTGTCGACCTGGTTGGGAATCTGCTCCGCGATGGTGCGACGCGGGTTGAGGTAGTCCGCGTGGTACGTGGCGTGGCGCAGCGTCGCGCCGTCCCTGACCAGGACGGCGGAGGAGCTCACCGGCTGGAAGAAGGACTTGTGGAAGTCGACGGTGACGGAGTCGGCGTGCTCGATGCCGTCCAGGAGGTGGCGGCGGGTGGGCGAGGCGAGGAGTCCGCAGCCGTAGGCCGCGTCGACGTGCATCCAGGCGCCGTACTCGTCCGCCAGGGCGGCGATCTCGGGCAGCGGGTCGATGGAGCCGAAGTCGGTGGTGCCGGCGGTGGCGACGATCGCCATCGGGGTCAGCCCCTCGGCGCGGCAGGCCTCCAGCTCGGCGGCGAGGACGACGGACTGCATCCGCTTGGTGCGGTCGACCGGGATGGAGATGACGGCGTCGGCGCCGAGACCGAGGAGGGTGGCCGACTTCTGGACGCTGAAGTGGCTGCACTCGGAGGAGAAGATGCGGAGTTTCGCCAGGTCCTTCGTCTTGGCCTCCTCGCGGGCGAGCAGGAGCGCCTGGAGGTTGGACTGCGTACCGCCGCTGGTGAACACGCCGTCGGCGGCGGGGCCGAGGCCGATGCGGCCGCAGGTCCAGTCGATGAGCTTGCGCTCGATGAGGGTGCCGCCCGCGCTCTGGTCCCAGGTGTCGAGCGAGGAGTTGACCGCCGAGAGGACGGCCTCGCCGAGGACGGCGGGGATCACGACCGGGCAGTTGAGGTGGCCCAGGTAGCGCGGGTGGTGGAAGTAGACGGCGTCGCGGAGGTAGACGCTCTCCAGCTCGTCCAGAGCGGCGGACGAGTCACCGAGTGGCTTGTCGAGGTCGAGGGCGTCGACGGTGGGAGCCAGCTCGGCGGGGGTCACGCCGGTGAACGGGCGACGCGTCGTGGCGAGTTTGGCCGCCACCCGCTCGACTCCTTCGGTGACGGAGCGCCGGTAGCTCTCCGCCGTGGCGTCATTGAGCAGGTGCGAGCGCATGAGGGGGGTCCTCCCGGGGACGGGGACTCGATCAATTCGAAGTAAGGTTAGCCTAACCTAACTTTGGCGCAAAATAACCCCCCACCCTTGGCTGGATGGGGGGTTATAGGTGAACGTTCGGGGCGTCGCCCGGCAGTCCGGCTACGCGTCGTCCTGCGTCTCGTCCGGCACCTCGCGCAGGGCGTCCTCGGACAGCCCCTTGCGCCAGTAGCCGACGAACGTCACACGTCGGCGGTCCAGTTCGCGCTCCCGTACGAAGTGACGGCGCAGCGCCTTCACCGCACCGGACTCGCCCGCGATCCAGACGTACGGCGCCTCGCCCGGGAGTTCGGCGGCGCGCACCGCGTCCACACCGGAGGGCGCGCCCTCCTCGCGAATCAGCCAGGTGACGGTGGCGTCGGCCTGTGTCGCCAGCTCCAGGCGGTCGCCCGAGTAGGGGACTTCGAGATAGACGTGGGCGCGAGTTTCGGCCGGCAGCCACTCCAGGATCGCCGCGGCTGCCGGAAGCGCCGTCTCGTCCGCCCAGATGAGCACCGAGTCGGCGTCGTCCGGCAGTTGGAAGCGGACGGCGGTGTTCGCCGCGATCGCGGGACCGAGGACGACCACCCGGTCGCCCGGCTCGGCACGTTGTGCCCAGCGACAGGCGGGGCCGCCGTCCTCGTGCAGCGCGAAGTCGATGTCGACCTCGTTCCGCGACTCCGTGCGCTGCTCCCGGACGGTGTACGAGCGCATCACGGCCCGTTCGTCGTCCGGCATCGAGCGCCAGGCGCCGAGGATCGCGTACATGTCGGGGTTGTCCAGCGGGGGCAGGACGGGGGCCTTCTGGCCGGGATGCGGCAGGAAGAGGGAGAGCGACTGGTCGCGTCCGCCGGAGGCGAAGGACGTGAGGTCCTCTCCCGTGAAGGTGACCCGGACCAGGGACGGGCCGAGCCGCCGCGTCCGGTCGACCTGGAGGTTGAAGAACTGGAACGGGGCGGTCTCGGCGCTCGTCATGGGGTCAGGCCACCTTCTTCGCGTTCTCCAGCGCCTTCGCCAGGTCCTCGAGGAGCGGGGCGCACTTGGCGTAGGAGTAGATGGGCTCGGTCACGCGCGGGAAGACCTGGCCGGCCTTGACGGCGGGCAGCGCGGCCCAGGTCGGCTTGGCCTTCAGGGCCTCCGGCTGCAGGGCCGAGGTGCGGTTGTCGAGCAGGATGACGTCGGCCTTGTACTTGTCGACGTTCTCCCAGCTCAGACCCTCGAACCAGCCGCCCTGGTCCAGCTTGTCGGGCGTGATGATGTTGATGCCCAGTTCCTGGAAGTAGAGCGTGTCGGTCGGCCGGACCGGGGTGGAGACGTAGAACAGGTCGGGGGAGCCGGAGCCGATCAGGACCTTGATGTCCTTCTTGCCCTTGGCGACCTGACGGACGCGCTCGGCGGCGGCCTCGAACCGGGCCTTGTCGGCCAGGATCTGCTTGGTCTTCACATCGGCGCCCAGCGAGGCGGCGAGGTCGGCGTGGCGCTGGAGGACGGTCGGCATCGACTTGTCGGAGGCCCACAGGGCGACGCTCGGGGCGACCTTGAGGATCTTGTCCTTCTGCTCGGCCGGGACGTACCAGAGGTCGTTCTTCTCCCACATGTCCGTGATGAGGACATCGGGGTTGAGCTTGAGGTACTCCTCGATCTTGAACTCGCCCCAGACGTTGCCGATGACCTTGACCTTGGCGATGTCGAGGTCGCCGGCCTGGACGTCCGGCTTCTTCTCCTTGGTCTTCGGGTCCTCGACGTAGGTCGGGCCGAAGACGCCCTTTACCTCGATGCCGAAGTCCTTGAGCGCGGCTGCCATACCGGTGAAGGCGACGATGTTCTTCGGCGTGGACTTCGTCTCGACGGCCGTGCCGCGGTCGTCCGTGAACTTCCACGGGCCGGCCTTCGCGGAGGCTCCGGAGGAGGCCTTGTCCTCGGTGTTGGTGCCACAGGCGGCGAGCGCGGCGCCGAGCCCGAGGGCGCCGCCCGCTGCGAGCAGACCGCGGCGGGTGAGATGGGTGGCTCGGGCGTTGCTGGGCATGGCGATGTCGCTTTCGGTACGTGCCGGAGTCGGCGCCTGGGCAATTCGGGGGAAGGTTAGCCTAACCTCATGTCGATCAGTAGAGGTGGGGGCTGATGTCCTTGTCACATGCCAGAGGCGTAGTCCCTACTGAGGGGGTGTGAGGGGTGAGTCGCACTCGAACCACACCGTCTTGCCGTCGGCGGACGGCTCCGCACCGCAGCGGTCGGTCACGGCCTCGACGAGCGTGAGTCCCCGCCCGGCCTCCGCCAGCGGCTCGGCTGCCTTCGCGTAGAGAGGCGGTCCGGGGAGCGTGTCGGCGACCTCCACCCGCAGGCCGTTCGGCTCCCGCAGGATCAGAACCGTGCAGCGCCGCCCGGGAACGTGCGTCGAGGTCGCCGATCTCGTCGCCCATGTCGCCGTCCGGGACTCCAAGGACCCCGAAGGGCCCGCCTTCCTGGCGACCCCCGCCGCGTTCACCGCCTTCGTGGCTGCCGCGGCCGGGGGCTTTCTCGACTGACGAGCTGTCAGGGGCGAAGCCGCCCGAGGGTCCCGTAGCCGAAACTCTCGCCTGCCTGCGGGGCCCGGGTCCAGGACCTGGTGGTGAAGGTGGGGAGCCGGCCCTGGGTCAGCGCGAAGCGGGGGAGTGAGAGGCCGAGTTCGCTGTGCAGCGCCTCCAGCACCTGTCGTTCGCACTCGGCTTCGGAGTCCTCCGCGCGGAAGAGGAGTGCCGGGTCCAGAGCTTCCGGTATCGCGCCGGAGCGCTGGATCTCCGTACCCCGCACGGTGAACGCGTAGAGCTCCTCGCCCTGTTCGGCCACCGACAGGTGGAACGCGGCCGAGTGGTCGCCCGGCGACGAGCTCCTCGGCTCGCGCCACACCGTCACCGCCCGGCCGGACGAGGAGGCGACCGGAGCAGGCGACTGGAACAGCTTGCTCAGGCGAGCGTGGGAGTGGCCGTCGAAGGCGAAGGCCCAGCCTTCGGCGGTGTGGCCGACGGCGACGACGGCCCTGTCCTCCCAGAGTTCCACGCCGTCCCGCTCATGAGGTCTGGGCGCTCGCCGGAACGCCTCGCCGGGATCCGTGGGCGGGCCCAGTTCGGCGCCCTCCTCGCCGATCAGGGCGGGCAGGTCGGTGGGGTCCGTCCCCTCGACCCACACACAGCGGTATCCGTGGATCGGGCGCACGTTCGTCGTCGGCTCGGCCAGCCAGGCGAGGCCCCGCGGGTCGAGATCGGGCGTCGGCTCGGGAGCGGGTCCCCTCTCCCCGGCCCGTGGGGTCGCGAGGATCTCCCGTCCGCGCTCCGGGGTGACCAGCGGGCCCAGCACCGGGTCGGCGAGCAGGCCGACCGGGGCGATCAGCGAGGGCCCGGGAGCCTCCCACAGCGGGAGTGCGTCCCGCAGCACCCGCCATGCGGCGTCGGTCGCACCCCAGCGCGCCGACTCACGCGCCTCGGCGACGGCCAGGCCCCATGGACCGGGAGGCGCGTACCGGTGGGTGCCGTCCCGCATCGCCCCCAGCACCGCCTCGGCGGTCTCCCGGGGCACCCCGCGCGCGGCCATCATCCCCAGCCAGTGGTCGTCCCCGCCCAGCCGCCATGCGCCGCCGGCGGGCTTCATCGCCTCCAGGGGGAGAATCTCCGGCAGGTAGAGCGGGTCCGCCGAGAGGAAGCCGTAGTCCCAGGAGCCCTGCGGAGCCGACAGATGCCGGAGCTGGTTCAGCAGGACACGGCTCCCCGGCCGCCCGAAGGACTGCGCCTCTTCGAGCAGCGGCAGCGCTTCCTCGTACCGGCCCCGCAGGGCCAGCCGGTGGGCCTCCTCCACACGGGCGTCCTGGGCGCGCGTGGTCCCGTTCACGAAGTCGGGCCTCTCCACCCGGTCGGAGTGGAAGTCGCGGTACATGGCTTCCATGTACGCCCGGAACGACGGGTACCGGTCGGGGAACTCCCCGCTCCAGCCCTTGTAGACGTAGAGCGCCCACTCGCCGTCCCGGTCGGTGTCGCCCGGGTCGAGCAGGGCGTACGACATGTCGGAGTCCGTCTCCAGCCGCAGCGCCCTTCGCCACATCCCGGCCAGCAGGACCTCCTCCTCGCGCGGGTCGTCGCCGAGGCTCTGCTCGTACATCGGGGTCATGTCGAACGGGTCCCCGAACCAGTCGATGTCCTCGACGCCGCCGAGCTGGTAGATCGCGGCCATCTGGTCCACGTGCCAGCCGTCGGACACGCCAAGGAACGCCCGGTACGAGGGCGGCAGCCGCCGCCCCAGGCGCTTCTCGGCCGCCGCGATCGCCGACTCGTCCGCCCCCGGCCTGGCAGGGGAGGCAGCGGGCTGCTCGCCGTCGTCGTCCTCGTCCTCCGCGTCGGCGCGCGGAACCCACTCGTCCCGCCAACGCCCCAGGAACTCGTGCCAGTCGAAGTCCTCGCTGCTCATGGGTGGATCGTGTCATCCGCCACTGACAGCATGGAACGAGCC
>NZ_JBHJTL010000162.1:0-9084 GCF_042264065.1 Streptomyces sp. NPDC056222
CGCCCTGGGGGGGGGGCGGGGCGCCCTGCCGGCCACCGAGGGCGGCTTCACCGTCCAGGCCGAACTCCCCGTGGAACGAGCGTCATGATCCGTGTCCTGCTCGTCGACGACCAGCCGCTCATTCGCAGCGGATTTCGTGCACTCCTCAGCCTTGAAGACGACATCGAGGTGGTCGCCGAGGCAGCCGACGGCGAAGAGGGCGTGGCGCTGACCAAACAGCACCTACCTGATGTTGTGCTGATCGACATCCAGATGCCGGTCGTCGACGGCATCGAGGCCACCCGCCGCATCGCCGCGGACCCGGCCCTGGCCCCGGTGCACGTCGTCATCCTCACCAACTACGGTATGGACGAGTACGTGCTGGACGCGCTCCGCGCCGGCGCCGCCGGCTTCCTCGTCAAGGACATCGTGCCGGACGACTTCGTACACGCCGTGCGTGTCGCCGCCCGCGGTGACGCGCTGCTCGCGCCATCCATCACCCGCAAGCTGATCAACCAGTACGTCACCCAGCCGCCCGCCGTCGACGACACCGGGCTGGACGAACTGACCAGCCGCGAACGCGAGGCCGTCACCTTGGTCGCGCAGGGCCTGTCCAACGACCAGATCGCCGACCGCATGGTGATCAGTCCAGTGACAGCGAAGACCCACATCAACAGGGCCATGTCCAAACTCCACGCCCGCGACCGTGCCCAACTCGTGGTCCTCGCCTACGAATCCGGCCTAGTGACTCCCCGGAACTCCTGACATCCGTGGGCCGGCCCTGGGCGGCCTGCACCGCATGACGGTCACCATGCCTGTCACCCCAGACGGCGGAGGGCGACCACTGCGAGACTCGGCGGATCCCGTGCTCGCCGCCGACACGGCGAACGGCGAACTCGTGCACCGATCACCTGCTGGGCTTCGCTCACGGCCAGGACCAGACCGCATCCGACTGGCTCCACTACGAGTTGGAGCACTGGCGGCCGGCTGTGATCACAAGAAGGGATCGAATGCTCGCAGTCCGAAACTTGTGGCGCGCTGAGGATGGCGCTCTGGCCAGCACTTACTTGCTGCGCCGCGATCTTTGCACACCTGCCCGCCTCCGGCCGGGCACGAGCTGAGGGAACCGTCATGGTCGGCTGACTGTCCGGGGCGCGACTCGACGGCCTGCCTCAGGGCTGGCCTGGTAGGCAAAACAGCCGACCGGGGCCAGCCCTGAGGTCCGGTCACTTTCGCCAGAACAGGTGGTGCGTCACCCCGCTCGGGCTGGGAACGACCTCCAGGTGGAACCGGTCGAGCAGCTCATCGGGGGACTCCCAGAGTCGTACTCCGGACCCGAGCTTCACCGGCGAGACCGCCACGTGCATGGTGTCGACGAGGTCGGCGTCGAGGAACTGCCGGATGGTGGTAGCCCCGCCGCCGAGTCGGACGTCCTTGCCCTGCGCCGCCTCCCGGGCCTGCTCGAGGATCGTGGCAGGGTCGCCGTCGACGAAGTGGAACGTGGTGTCGGAAAGCGTGAGCGAAGGACGCTTGTGGTGGGTCAAGACGAACACCGGCGTGCGGAACGGGGGCTCGTCACCCCACCAGCCCTGCCACTCATGGTTGTGCCAGGGCCCGCGCTGGGGTCCGAACTTGTTGCGGCCCATGATCTCGGCGCCGATGTTGCGTGCGTAGTCCCGCGTGAGGTAGTCGTCCAGGCCCCGGCTCCCTCCGGGGTCGGTGCGCATGGGCCAGCTCGCCGTGGCGCCGGCCCAGGCGAACAGCCTCTCGGGCTCGACATGACCGAACGGCCTCTCGAGGCTCTGGTCCTCGCCGGCACCGATTCCGTCACTCGAGACGTTGAAGTTCTGGACTCTCAGTAGCTGAGCCACGTGCTCCTCCTGTGTTGTCGACAACGGTGGTGAGACTTGCCGGGCCGGGAAAACTCATCGCTGCGTCTGTGACCGGTCAGAATCGACTACCCAACGTTCTGATCTGTGAGGTTTGCGCGGTTCGGGGAGGCTGCTGTGGTGCGGGGGAGTACGCCGCTGCGGGGCCTTTCGTCATCTGCTCGGTCATCGAGGAGGCTTGAAGGACCTGTCACAGACGGCGAGCGTCCATGCAGTGACGTCAATTCGCGGGTTTGGCTCAGCTTCCGCGCCGAGTGACGCTTCGATATGGCTGGACGTCGAAGAGAGCGACGGGAGGGAATGGCGGGGCAAGCACAGCGCTAGCCGACGCCGCCGAGCAGGCCAAGGATGAGGACCTTTGCGCGCTACGTCGTTCCTGGCTTTGTGAGCACGTGGCCGTTGTCGGTGGTCATGCGGTCAGCTTGAACCAAGCCGCGCCATCCGGCCCCGGCGGCCTTCGGAAGCACCTCGCATCCACCGAAGTCACCTTTCGTCTCGGCCGGTTGGACCCGGGCGGCCGAGCCGCGCGCCGAGGCGGCGGGCCGCGTGGTCCAGTTCACGCAGGGTGCCGAAGGGGACCACCGCCGCGCGGGTGGGGATGCGGACGCCGCCGGTCAGGGCGATCCGGGTGGCGGCGCCGTCCGGGGTCGGGGCGGCCGCCATGCCTGCGATCAGGAACCGGCTCTGCAGCCAGCACCAGCCGGGCCGCCGGTAACCTCGCAGGTGCGCGCGGAACCCGTACTTGCTGTAGGCCAGAGCCTCCAGCCGGTCGCCGTCGGCGTGGAGAATCCGGATCCGCTCCAGGTCGGGGAGGAAGTCCAGGGCGGACATGGCTTGCCACGTCTCCTCGAAGGGCGCGGGGAGGACGTGCTCGGCGACGCGGGCGCCGCGCACCCCGGCCGCCATCACGTGCAGCCGCTGGATCGGGTCTAGATCGTGCGTCATGCGGACCATGCCTTTCGGAAGCTCATCCGGGCCCGGTGCAGCCGGGACTTGGCGGTGCCGGGCGGGATGCGGAGGGCCGCCGCCGCGGCCTCCTCGTCAAGTCCCTCCACGTCCCGCAGGACGAGTACGGCCCGGTGTTCGGGGGAGAGCCGGGCGAGGACGTCGTCGATGTCGGTGGCCAGCTGTGGATCCCCGCGCTCCGGTATGTCGGCCAATTCGGCCGGCCGGGCCCGCGCCGCCCGCTGCGCAATTCGGACGGCCTCCCGTACCGCGATGGCCCGCACCCACCCGTAGAGCGCTTGCGGGTCCTTCAGCGACCGGAGTGACCGGAACACGGCCAGCAGGGCCTCCTGCGTGGCGTCCGGGCCGTCGGCAAGGGCGATGGGGGTGCAGATGCGGGCGATGTACGGGTTGAGGTGGTCGAGGAGTTCGTGCAGCGCGAGGGTGTCGCCGGCCCGGGCCGCCCGGGCCAGCGCCACCCCCTTGTCCCGTCTGTCGCTGGTCGCTTCGGTCACTTCAGGAACTCTTCCATGGCCGTGTTCACCCGATCCGGGCAGTCCAGGGTGAGCGCGTGCCCGCACCCGTCGATCACCGACACCCGGGCGTCCGGGAGCAGCCGGCCGAAGCGTTCCGCCTGCCAGGAAGGGAGGACAGAGTCCTGGCGGCCCCAGAGGACGAGCACCGGCTGCCGGGTGGACGGAAGCGCCGCCTGCGTCTCCCGCCAGTCCAGGCCGCGCTCCAGCCGGTACGTGGCGCGCCGGTTGGTGTCGAGCGTGCCTGGTGCCCAGGCCGCGTCCACGACCTCCTCGGTGACCCGGTCCTGGTTCACGAACAGCCCGCGTACGGCCGATTCGGTGGCCCGGCGGCCCGCCCCGAGTCCCGTCAACAGCTCGCCGGCGACGGGCAGTTTGAGTGCCTCCCAGAAGGCAGGGTCCCGCTCGTACAGCCCGGAGGAGGCGAGCAGGGCCAGCCGGGACACCCGCTCCGGGTGCCGCTGGGCGTAGGCCAGGGCCCAGCCGCCGCTCCACGAGTTCCCGGCGAGCGCGGCCCGCTGGATGCCGGTGGCGTCCAGGAAGCTACCGATGGCCTTGGTCATGCCGTCCAGGTCCCAGGTGAGGGAGCGGTCGCGTAGCTCCGTGAAGCCCTGCCCGGGCAGGTCGACCACGTACACCGTGTGGGTACGGGACAGGGCGGCGACCTGCTCGCGCCACGCGAACGTCCAGGAGGCGCCGGGGGAGAGGAGCACGACGGGGGAGCCGCCGGACCCCTGCTGCACGTAGTGGAAACGCGCCACCGGCGTCTCCACCCACCGCGAGTCCGCCGGGGCGGCGTAACCGCGCTGCTCAGCCGGCTGGTAGGCGTACGCCGTGCCCGCGAGCAGCGCCACAACGGCGAGGGGCAGCGCGAGGAGCTTCCGGGGCAGCGGGCCGAGCAGGCGGGTCGCTGCCACCCAGCCGAAGCCCAGGCAGAGTGGGGTGTAGAGCATCAGGTTCAGCCAGTGGAAGGCGGGCCCGGCCCCGTCGCCGACGCCGAACGCCCATATCAGGCCGAGCAGTCCACGTGCCAGCAGCCCGGCGGAAACCGCCCAGGCCGCGGCGGCGGCGAACCACCCGCCGTGCCCGTTGCCGCGGGCGAACAGGAGGGCGGCGGTGGTCAGCCCGAGCAGGGCCAGCGGTAGCACCACGCGCGGCGCGAAGGACACGACTCCGCCGAGGATTGCGAGGGACAGCGCCCGTTCGTCGGGCGCGGGCCAGGTCAGGCCGGTGGCCCAGTACAGGTGGGCGAGGCCGTCGACGGCGAACAGGGCGGCCAGCGCCCGCCCGGCCCGTTGTCTGCTGATGTCAACCACGAGTGACCCCCGGAGTGTTGGTGGAAGGACCGACACCCCGAGGAGGAGGCGCACATGGAGAACGTTCCCTGTGGCCCTGGTCACATCGAGGCGGGCTGCTGGGGTTCGCACGTCGGCTTGATGTCGGGGAAGCCCCGCCCTGCGGGTCCGCGAGCGCCATCCGCTCGACGGGATGTCAATCGCCGAGGCCCGACACCGAGCCGCCGGCCCGCACCGCGACCGCCTGCACCTGTCCATGTCCTCCACGGTGCAGTACGCCATCCAGTGCGGCGGCGTCCCCTCCGGGTGCTCGTCCAGTCTCGTCACCTCCGCCACCGCACGGTCATAGACCTTGAGTTCGGTGCAACCCTCGGCGCCGGGGATCTCCGAGGGGGTGACCGACGGCACCGCGTCGTAGTAGGGGCCGCGAGAGGTCGACCGCCTCGGCTGCTCGCTGGAGAACCTGATCGAACTCATGAGGAATCCGAGGCAAGTTCTACGAGTGTCCGACCGCTCGGCGCGACGAGCCGTTCGAGCTGTTGGACGCGGTGCTGTGTGCGGCCGTGCGGTGAAGTTCGTGGTTGATCCGACGCTGCGGCCGAGCCCCGTCGTGGGCACGGAGCAAGGTGCACGGCGGTCTGAACGGGCCCAAGGGCGCCACGCCGGAAATCCACCCCTTCGTAAGTCCTTGCTTGTGCAAGCAGATAGCTTGTCCTCCATGGATGCGCCCCAGGAGCACACGGTGCCGGACTCCGCGCCCGCCAGCGACGCCGAGGACGAACGCTGGTGCATGGCGGTGCGGTTGCTGGGCCGGATGGAGCGCCGGCTCGACGAAGCACTGCGCCGGCGGCACGCCCTGCCGCTGTCCGAGTACCGGGCCATGTGCGCGCTGAGCCGGCCCGAGAGCGGCGGCGCGCTGCGGATGGGTGAACTGGCCGATCGCATCGGGATGAAGGACAGCTCGGTGACCCGGCTGATCGCCCGCCTTGAGGCGCAGGGGCTGGCCGAGCGGACCTCCTGGTCCGGCGACGGGCGCGCCGTGACCGCCGCCATCACAGAAGCGGGCCGCCGGCGGTACACGGCGGCCACTTTCACCTATCGGTCTGCGCTCGGCACCGAACTCGACGCAGCCCGGGCCAACGTCCACCTCGCCGATCTCGCCGACTGGGTCCGCACCGCGGAGGCCGACGAAGCGGCGGGCTGACGCTCCGAACACCTTTTACCCCTCCACCCAGGGAGTTCGCATGGCAACAGCGACCGAGCACTACGAAGACCTCCTCGCAGACCGGTACACCTGGATGCTCGGCGGCGACATCGTCGCGCTGGCCGAGGAGCAGTCCGCGCTGCTCCGTGGTCTCGGCGTCTCGCCCGCCGAATTCGACGACGCCGTCGCCGTCGACCTCGGCTGCGGGTCCGGCGCCCAGTCCCTGGCGCTGGCCGACCTCGGCTTCCGGTCCGTCGCGGCCGTCGACACGAGCCGGAAACTCCTCGACGAACTCGCCCGCCACGCCGGCGATCGGTCACCGGTCAGGCCGGTCCTCGCCGACATCCGCACGGCGCTGCCGCACGTCGCCGCCCCGGGGACGGCGGGCGTCGTCGTCTGCATGGGAGACACGCTTCCCCATCTCCCCGCCGCGTCCGACGTGGTGGCGTTGCTGGGCGACGCCCGGAAGGCCCTCGCACCCGGCGGCCACCTGGTCATCACGTACCGAGACCTCACCCGGCCGCTCCAGGGAACCGACCGCTTCCTTCCCGTGCGGAGCGACGAGAACCACCTGCTGACCTGCTTCCTCGAGTACCGCGACGAGGAGACCGTCGTGGTACACGACCTGCTCCACACCCGCACGGACGGCCAGTGGTCGATGCGGGCGAGCAGTTACCCCAAGCTGCGCATCGGCGCGGAGTGGCTGGCCGCCCGATGCCGTGCCGTGGGGCTGGAGATCGCCCACGACGCCGCGGGCCCCCGGGGCATGCACGTGCTGCACGCCCGCCGACCGTGAACAGAACAACCCGCCCACCGTTTCACGAGGAGAGCAACATGGAGAGCCCGAGCCGTACCGCGCTGCTGGAAGACCTGATGGGACGCTTCCCCCACGTCCCGCGGGAAGCCGTGATCAAAGAGGACCTGCTACGCGGCGGCATTGCCTTCGACGAGTCCGCGCTCAGCGGTACGGCCGACGGGGCTTCCGGTGACGTGAAGCCGAAGTCGTACTTCATCTTCTCCTTCGACCACCGGACCCTGCCGGAGCTCGGCGCCGCCGCGCTGAACCGCCCGCCCGAGGAGATCGTGCTCACCGGCGGCCCCTACGAACTGCGCCGCACCGTCGTGTCCGTCCGGGTCAACCCCGACTCCCCGTACACCGTGCGGAGCGGCGAGGGCGGTGCGCTCGGTCTGTACCTCGACAACGTGCGGATCGCGGACGTGGGCCTGCCTCCGATGCCGGAGTACTACCGACACGAGCTGTCGAACGGCAAGTCGGTGATGGAGGTCGCGCCGACGATCCAGTGGGGCTACCTCATCTATCTGACGGTCTTTCGGGTGTGCCAGTACTTCGGCGCCAAGGAGGAGTGCCAGTTCTGCGACATCAACCACAACTGGCGCCAGCACAAGGCGGCGGGCCGCCCGTACACCGGTGTAAAGCCGGTGGAGGAGGTGCTGGAGGCCCTGGAGATCATTGACCGGTACGACACGGCGGGGACCTCCCGGGCGTACACCCTCACGGGCGGTTCGATCACCTCGCAGGTCGGCGGCCGCGACGAGGCCGATTTCTACGGCCACTACGCGAAGGCCATCGAGGAGCGGTTCCCCGGCCGCTGGACCGGCAAGGTGGTCGCCCAGGCGCTGCCCCGCGACGACGTGCAGCGTTTCCACGACTACGGCATCCGGATCTACCACCCCAACTTCGAGGTGTGGGACCGCCGGCTGTTCCAGCTGCATTGCCCGGGAAAGGAACGTTACGTGGGCCGCGACGAGTGGCACCGCAGGATCCTGGACTCGACCGAGGTGTTCGGGCCCCGCAACGTGATCCCCAACTTCGTGGCGGGCATCGAGATGGCCGAGCCGTTCGGCTTCTCCAAGGTGAGCGAGGCGATCGAGTCGACCGCCGAGGGCCTGCGGTTCTTCATGTCGCACGGCGTCGTACCGCGTTTCACCACCTGGTGTCCCGAGCCGACGACCCCGCTGGGCAGGGCCAACCCCCTGGGGGCACCGCTCGAATACCACATCCGCCTGCTGGAGACCTACCGTGCGACGCTGGAGGAGTTCGGCCTGAGCTCCCCGCCTGGTTACGGCCCCGCCGGTCCCGGGCGTGCGGTGTTCTCCGTCAGCTCGTTCATGGACAGCCTGGAGGGACTCGAGGATCCGTCGTCCTGACGCCGCCCGCTTCCGCTTTCCGAGGACACGGAAGCGTACGCGATCAAGCAGGCCGAACTCCGATGCGGCCCCAGGGGCGACCTGTCTGTTTACGGCTTCGAGATAGAGCTGGGCGCACAGCGAGCCGGCGACACCGTGGTGACTTGGGCCCTGTTCTTCAACACCGGGGCGATCGCGAGCACCTCCTGGGACATCGCCTCCGCAGAGGTCTGGAACCACTGGTAGGCGCCCCCACCTCCAAGCAAAAGACCGGGCCGCCTCCTTCGGTCATCTCGCCGACCAGATGAACATGCCTGCGAGGTGGAGGGCGGCGAAGTAGATGGTTGCGGTCTTGCCGTACGTGTGGCCAGGCCGCGCCACTGCTTGCGGCATCATTCCACCTGGCCCTTTTGCGCATCATCGAAGATGCGCCCGTGAATGAAGATCTGGTGAGGTTCATCGAGGCCCGACTCGATGAGGAGGCCGACCTGGCGCGTCGCTGCGACGGTGACGAATGTGGGGAGTGGTCTGCTCAGGGCCACGTGGTCGACTTCTGTTCAGATGGATCTCCCGGTTTCCACCCCACGATTGCTCTGCACGTGGCTCTGCACGACCCAGCCCCGCAATTTGCGTGACATCGCAGCCATGCGGCGCATCGTGGCCCGTCATGCCCGCGGCCTCTTGCCGTTACACCGGCCACCCCGGCCTCCAGGAAGGATCAGCCTCTTGGCGCACCAATTGACAGATCCACTGGGATTTCGAGCGGCTCCGGGAATCCCTCGCGCGGAGTACCGGCATGCTCACTGATGACGACCTGGCTAACTTCCCGCTCCTCACAGCGAAGGCCATCGAGAGCGTCGCGCGCGCTTCTCGAGCCCGATCGGACCTACCGGGTCGCCGAGGCCTGGGACGGTCTGGATGAGCGGGTCACTCCAACTGTTGTGGCTGAGGAAGCTGCCGCCTGAGCCAGCCCGCAGGCCAGCAGGCCCGGCCGAGATTCCCAGCGAGGGCGTTGACCGTGCCCATAGAGTCCTGCCTCGATGAAGAGACGAGTGCAGTTCACCGAGCAGGTTGCGCGGTTCCGTGACTAC
>NZ_JBHJTL010000163.1:0-8977 GCF_042264065.1 Streptomyces sp. NPDC056222
CCTCTTATGACGCTCCGTCAGGAGCGGCACAGGTCACACGGTCAACAATTACTTGTTGATCTTGACGACCTGGCCGGCGCCCACGGTCCGGCCACCCTCACGGATGGCGAACTTGAGGCCCTCCTCCATGGCGACGGGCTGGATCAGCTCGACGGTCATGGCGGTGTTGTCGCCCGGCATGACCATCTCGGTGCCCTCGGGGAGGGTCACGACGCCGGTCACGTCCGTGGTACGGAAGTAGAACTGCGGGCGGTAGTTGTTGAAGAACGGGGTGTGACGGCCACCCTCGTCCTTCGACAGGATGTAGGCCTGGGCCTCGAACTCGGTGTGCGGCGTGACCGAACCGGGCTTGATGATGACCTGGCCGCGCTCGACATCCTCGCGCTTGATGCCACGGAGGAGCAGACCGACGTTCTCACCGGCCTGGCCCTCGTCGAGCAGCTTGCGGAACATCTCGATGCCGGTGACCGTGGTGGTGACCTTCTCGGTCTTGATACCGACGATGTCGACGGTCTCGTTGACCTTGAGGACACCACGCTCGATACGACCGGTGACGACGGTGCCACGACCGGTGATCGTGAAGACGTCCTCGATCGGCATCAGGAACGGCTTGTCGACGTCACGCTCGGGCTGCGGGATCGCCTCGTCGACGGCGGCCATCAGGTTCAGGACCGACTGGCCCCACTCCTTGTCGCCCTCGAGCGCCTTGAGCGCCGAGACCTTGACGACCGGCAGGTCGTCGCCCGGGAACTCGTACTCGGAGAGGAGCTCACGGACCTCGAGCTCGACGAGCTCCAGGATCTCCTCGTCGTCCACCATGTCGGCCTTGTTCAGGGCGACGACGATGTACGGAACGCCGACCTGGCGGGCCAGGAGCACGTGCTCCTTGGTCTGCGGCATCGGGCCGTCGGTGGCGGCGACCACGAGGATGGCGCCGTCCATCTGCGCCGCACCCGTGATCATGTTCTTGATGTAGTCCGCGTGACCGGGGCAGTCGACGTGGGCGTAGTGACGCGACTCGGTCTGGTACTCGACGTGCGCGATGGAGATGGTGATACCGCGCTGGCGCTCCTCAGGAGCCTTGTCGATCTGGTCGAAGGCCGAGGCCTCGTTCAGGTCCGGGTACGCGTCGTGCAGCACCTTGGTAATGGCGGCCGTGAGGGTCGTCTTACCGTGGTCAATGTGACCGATGGTGCCGATGTTGACGTGCGGCTTAGTCCGCTCGAACTTCGCCTTCGCCACTGGGGTCCTCCTGGAGTGGTTCTGAACGCCTTGCTTCATCGGCGCCAGGTGATCTTTGCTGGGATGCCATCCGCCGGGGCCCGATCCCTCGGGTTTCGTGGGGCGAAGCCCCGGCGACTGGTGTCAAGCCTAAAGCGTGCACTCGGGTGAGTTACTCGCCCTTGGCCTTCGCGATGATCTCCTCGGCGACGTTCCGGGGAACCTCGGCGTAGGAGTCGAACTGCATCGAGTAGCTTGCGCGACCCGAGGTCTTGCTACGGAGGTCTCCGACGTAGCCGAACATCTCCGAGAGGGGCACGAGGCCCTTCACGACGCGAGCGCCGCTGCGCTCCTCCATGGCCTGAATCTGACCACGGCGGGAGTTGATGTCGCCGATGACCTCACCCATGTAGTCCTCGGGCGTGGTGACCTCGACGGACATCATCGGCTCGAGGATGACCGGCGAAGCCTTGCGCGCGGCCTCCTTGAAGGCCTGCGAACCGGCGATCTTGAACGCGAGTTCGGAGGAGTCGACCTCGTGGTAGCCACCGTCGAGAAGGATGACGCGGACGCCAGTCATCTCGTAGCCGGCCAGGATGCCGAACTGCATGGCCTCCTGCGCACCGGCGTCGACCGAAGGGATGTACTCCTTCGGGATGCGGCCACCGGTGACCTTGTTCACGAACTCGTACGAGGCGTCGCCGCCCTCGATGGGCTCGATCGCGATCTGCACCTTGGCGAACTGACCGGTACCACCGGTCTGCTTCTTGTGGGTGAAGTCCACGCGCTCGACGGCCTTGCGGATCGTCTCGCGGTACGCGACCTGCGGCTTGCCGACGTTCGCCTCGACCTTGAACTCGCGACGCATACGGTCGACGAGGATGTCGAGGTGAAGCTCGCCCATACCACCGATGATGGTCTGGCCGGTCTCCTCGTCCGAGTGAACCTGGAAGGAGGGGTCCTCCTCCGCGAGACGCTGGATGGCAACACCCAGCTTCTCCTGGTCACCCTTGGACTTGGGCTCGATCGCGACCTGAATGACCGGCGCCGGGAAGTCCATGGACTCCAGGATGACCGGGTTCTTCTCGTCGCACAGCGTCTCACCGGTGGTGGTCTGCTTCAGGCCCATGACGGCGACGATGTCGCCGGCGCCCACCGAGTCGATCTCCTCACGCTTGTTCGCGTGCATGCGGTAGATCTTGCCGATGCGCTCACGCTTGCCCTTGACGGAGTTCAGCACCGAGGTGCCGGCCTCCAGGCGACCGGAGTAGATCCGGACGAAGGTGAGCTTGCCGAGGTGCGGGTCGCTCGCGATCTTGAAGGCGAGCGCGGAGAGCGGCTCGTCCTCGGAAGGCTTGCGCTTCACGACGACCTCGGCGTCCTTGACGTCGTGGCCCTCGATGGCCTCGACGTCCAGGGGCGAGGGGAGGTAGCGGACGACCGCGTCGAGCAGGGGCTGAACACCCTTGTTCTTGAAGGCGGTGCCACAGAACACGGGGGTGACCGTGGTCTCGCCACCCTTGCCGGAGGCAATGGTGATACGACGGATCGCGGCGTACAGCTGCTCCTCGGTGGGCTCCTGGCCCTCGAGGAAGAGCTCCATGATCTCTTCGTCGTTCTCCGCGACGGTCTCGACCAGCTTGCCGCGCCACTCTTCAGCAGCCTCGGTGTGCGTGGCCGGGATGTCGACGACGTCGTACATCTCGCCCTTGGTCGCTTCCGCGGACCAGACCAGGGCCTTCATGCGGACGAGGTCCACAACACCCTGGAAGTCCATCTCGGAACCGATGGGGAGCTGCATGACGATCGGGGTCGCGCCGAGGCGCTCCACGATCATGTCGACACAGCGGTGGAACTCGGCACCCGTGCGGTCGAGCTTGTTGACGAAGCAGATACGCGGAACGCCGTAGCGGTCCGCCTGACGCCAGACAGTCTCGGACTGGGGCTCGACACCGGCGACGCCGTCGAACACCGTCACAGCACCGTCGAGCACGCGGAGCGAACGCTCCACCTCGACGGTGAAGTCGACGTGGCCCGGGGTGTCGATGATGTTGATGGTGTGATCGACGTCCTCGAGCGGCCAGTGGCAGGTCGTCGCGGCGGACGTGATGGTGATGCCGCGCTCCTGCTCCTGCTCCATCCAGTCCATCGTGGCAGCGCCGTCGTGGACTTCACCGATCTTGTACGAAACGCCGGTGTAGAACAGGATCCGCTCGGTGGTGGTCGTCTTGCCCGCGTCGATGTGAGCCATGATGCCGATGTTGCGCACCTTGGCAAGGTCAAGCGAAGTGGTAGCCATATCGGCTCAGTCTTCTCTCGGTCTCGATGTGGGTTGCGACTACCAGCGGTAGTGCGCGAAGGCCTTGTTGGACTCGGCCATCTTGTGCGTGTCCTCACGCTTCTTGACCGAAGCACCGAGGCCGTTGGAGGCGTCGAGGAGCTCGTTCATGAGGCGCTCGGTCATGGTCTTCTCGCGACGGGCGCGGGAGTAACCCACGAGCCAGCGGAGCGCGAGGGTGGAGGCGCGACCGGGCTTGACCTCGATCGGCACCTGGTAGGTGGCGCCACCGACACGGCGGGACTTGACCTCGAGGGACGGCTTCACGTTCTCGAGCGCGCGCTTCAGCGTGATGACCGGGTCGTTGCCGGTCTTCTCGCGGAGGCCTTCCATGGCGCCGTAGACGATGCGCTCGGCGGTGGAGCGCTTGCCGTCCAGCAGGATCTTGTTGATCAGCGAGGTGACAAGAGGAGAGCTGTAGACCGGGTCGATGATGACCGGGCGCTTCGGGGCGGGGCCCTTACGAGGCATTCTTACTTCTCCTTCTTGGCGCCGTAGCGGCTGCGAGCCTGCTTACGGTTCTTGACGCCCTGCGTGTCGAGGGAACCGCGGATGATCTTGTAACGAACACCCGGCAGGTCCTTCACACGGCCACCACGCACGAGCACGATGGAGTGCTCCTGCAGGTTGTGACCCTCACCCGGGATGTAGGCCGTGACCTCGATGCCCGAGGTCAGACGCACACGCGCGACCTTACGGAGGGCCGAGTTCGGCTTCTTCGGGGTGGTCGTGAACACACGCGTGCAGACGCCGCGACGCTGAGGGGAACCCTCGAGTGCGGGCGTCTTGTTCTTCTCGACCTTGTCCTGCCGGCCCTTCCGGACCAGCTGCTGGATCGTAGGCACTACTTCTCCGGTTTCTGTGTGCCGTCGTAAAACTAACCTGGAACACAGCACCGACCCACGCGGTCGGGTGTGTCGAATACTGCGGACCTCCGCCGAGGGCGGAAAAGGCGCAGATTGCGGTGGCCGTTGACGAACTCGCCGTGCGGCTGATGACACGCACACGAGCCCAGGCACACCCCAGGCACAAGGTCTGAGCGTACCTATCGCATGGACTCCGGTCAAAACAAATGCCCATGCGCACGGGCACCCGGCCGACGGCGGGGAACGAATCCCGGAACGGTGGGTATGCCGGCCGTGACGGAGAGCCTGTGGGCCGAAGCGGGATCACCCTCCCGGTGGGCGTCACGGAGACTCCGCGGACCCGCCGTGATCTCCCTCCCGACGGGCGTCACGGAGAGCCCATGACCCCGCCGGAAACCCCCTTCCGGCAGGCGTCACGGAGACTCCGCGACCGGCGGGATCACCCTCCCGACAGGCGCCACGGAGAGCCCGCGGCCCACCGGAACTCCCTCCCGGCAGGCCCGTGGTCCGGATGCGCGCGGGCCCGGCGGGATCCCTCTCCGACGGGCCCACGGCGGGGCGCGAGCCTCGGTCGCGCGCGGGGGTCATTCCCGGGTGGCGCGGCGCGGCTCGCCGGGGGTGCGCGGCTCGGCCTCCTCCTCGCCGGGCTCCAGGAACTGGTTGACGACCTTGACGAACACGCCCATCCGCTCGTCGGGGACGCCGAGCCAGCGGGCGAAGTCCTCCATGGTGGGCTGCCAGTCGCCCGGCGGCAGCAGATCCGCCGCCAGGGGCAGCTCGTCCGGGGTGACCCGGCCGGACCGGATCAGCATGTCGCGTACGGAGACCCCGAGAAGGGGGGCGATCCTGCGCATGGTCTCCAGGTCGGGCATGCTCTGCCGCTGCAGCAGCCGGGTCACGGCAGCCCGGTGCACGCCGGCCTCGTCCGCGATCCGGGACTTTCCTCCACCGCGCGGACTGTCGATGTCATAGCCGCGCGCTCTCATCAGGCCTTCCACCCAGCCTGCGAACTCGTCGAGCCCTTGAGTGCTCATGTACAGCTCCCTAACTCCCCACCCTCCGGGGACCACACTCTAGCGTGCTTGCGCGCAAAGAATTACGTGCTTTTGAGCGCGCAATCGTGTCGAATCGGTGAAGGGTGCTCCACAAACTTGTTGCGCGCTCGCACGCAACATGTCACTCTCTGACTCGCCGTCGCACTCGTCGGCCTCACGAGTCCCAGGAGTCACACCGGCCCCAGGGGTTCGGTGGCCCGGACCGTGGAGAAGAACCTTGCTCCTACCCGACTCGTCCTCATGGCAGGCCGCCGCCGCGTGCGTCGGCCTCTCCCCGTCCGTCGTCTTCTCCCGCCGCGCCCAGCAGGCGGCCCCGGCGCTGCGCGCCTGCGCCGCCTGTCCCGTCCGCCGGGAGTGCGAGACGGCCGTGGCCCCCGCGGAGAGCTGGTTCGACGGCGTATGCGCGGGCCGTCTCTGGCGCAACGGCCGCGCCGTGCCCGAGGCGCGTACGGCGAAGGTCCTGGGCGCCGCCGCCGGGGGCATCCGTGGCTGAGCCCGCCGTCGAACGGATCCTCACCGACATCGCCCTGTGGGCCGCCTCCCTCGCCCGGCAGTTCCCCGAGCTCGCCGAGGAGCTCGCGCCCGGCCGCCGCTCGCCCACCGGCGCCGCACCCGCCGCGCCGCACCCCGGCCGCGACGAACTGATCCGTGAGGAGCGCCGCGAGGCGCTGCTGCTCCAGCAGCGGCACGGGCTCGTGGTCCCGGGCCACGGCGCCGCGCCGATCCGGCTGCACGTCAGCGATGCGATCCGCGACATCACGGACGGTGCGGTGGAGCTGGAGGAGGCGGTACGCGCCCGGCTCGGCCTCCCCCGCCCCGGCCGCGCCCCGGTCGTGGAGCGGCTGCGGCGGACCATGGCCCTGCTCGACGAGATCGCGGTCCACCCCGACCTGGCCCGGCACGTGCGCGACGAACTGCGCCGGATGGCACGGCGGTGCGCGCGGACGCTCGGTGACACGGAGACGGTCGTCCGGGTCTCGGGGCGCTGCCCGTGGTGCGACTCGGTGTCGCTGCGGGCGTTCCCGGACCGGCGGGCGGTGCTGTGCGTCAACCCGGCCTGCACGTGCGCGGTGGACGACTGCGGCTGCCAGGACGACCCCGCGTACCGGCATGTGTGGCCGGAGGAGCGGTGGGGCGAGCTGGCCGACGCGTCGGGCGCCCGCACGGAGGAGATCGAGACGGCGATGGACACGCCCAGAAGCACCCCTGGTGGGACCACCCGGGAAGACCAGGACACCGAGGCCACCGAGGAGCGCCCGTGCTGACGTCCCCGACCCTGCCGGCCCTGATCCCCGGCCCCCTGGCCGCCGAGGAGGCCGGCGTGGCCCCGGCGACGATCCGCAAGTGGGTCCAGCTGGGCCACCTGCGAGCGGCCGGCAAGGCGGGCAGGGCCCAACTGTTCCGCCTGGAGGACGTCTTCGCCGCGGAACGGACCGCCCGCCGCCGGCCTCGTACCGCATAGACCCGTCCGTATGCGCGCACGGAACGACGAGGCGCCTCGTATCTCTCCCGAGAGATACGAGGCGCTTCGTCGTTCCCCGGGTATCGACCGCCACGTCGCCGAGCCTCGCCTAGAGTGCGGTGCCGGGCGGGACGGGCCCACGGAGCACAGGGGGTACGGGTCATGAGCTGGTACGTGCTGGTGGAGGCCAACGAGACGTACGGCGGCGACAGCACGTGGGACCTGGTGGCCAAGGTCCCCGTCGAAGGTGGGCGGGAAGCGGCCATCGCCCGGGCCGAGGAGATAAGCCGCACGTCGTTGAGCGGCACCCCGCCCGAGGGGGAGGGCCGTCTCGTCTTCCGTACGTCTCCGACGAGTTGGCTCGTGGAGAAGTCCCGCTTGGTGCGGCACGAGCGCTCCGCGGAGCCGATCAAGCACACCCGGCACATGCGCGTCCACGTCGCCGAGCTGGTGATGGCGCAGGAGCCTGCCCCCCTCGATCCCCCCAGGAAGGGCTGGCGGCGGAACTAGCCGCCCCGGCCCCATCAGGCGCTCCCGGGCGGGTGATCCCAGTCGGTCGACGAACTAGTTGCGTGCGCGCACGCTCTCTGTCACAGTTGGTGCAGCGGCGGAGCTGTGCCCGAACAACGGGCGACGGCTTCGCCGTTCGCCGTCCGGGAGCGCTCCGCGCCCCCTCCCCCTTCCCCGCGTCGAGCGCCCCGGACGGCCCCCGCACCGCCTCGCACCGCCCCGTCCCGCCTCCCCTTCCACCGAGGAGAACCGTCATGACCACTCCCCCGAGTGCGTTCCCGGACGTCGAGAAGCTGGTCGTCGACGTCCTCAAGGCCGACCCGGCCCTCGCCGGCGCCACGATCGCCGTCCAGGCGCCGGCCGGCTTCGACGGCACGCAGAGCGCCGTCCTGGTCAACCGCCGCGGCGGCGCCTGGATCGGCGACCTGCACGTCGACAAGCCGCTAATCGAGTTCGAGGTGTACGGGCCCACCAAGAACGCGGCCCATGTGCTCGCCAACGGCGCCCGGCGCGCGCTGCTCGCCACCATCGGCAAGCAGATCGGCGTCAACCTCGTCCACGACGTGGAGGAGATGGACGGGCCGCGCTGGCTGCCGGACTACCTCTACCGGGGAGCCAACCGCTACCTCTGCGTGATCCAGCTCTCCCTGAGCGTCTTCTGAGCCCGTCCGGCTCCCTGACGAACGCTCACCCCACAGACCAGGCCTCGCCGTCCGGCGGGGCCTTTGTCGTACCCGGGCCCTCCGCCCGGTGCGGCACCCCACCCCTCTCTACACAAGGAGAAACCCACCATGGCCGGAAACAACTCCGCCGAGATCCGCGTCGCAGGCATCGGCAAGCTCTACGTGGCCAATGCCGGCACCGACGTCCCGGCCTTCGGCACCGACTCCGCCACCGACTGGGCGTCCTGGACGGACCTCGGCTTCACCACCGGTGACGGCGTCACCTTCTCGAAGAAGGACAAGCTGGAGGCCATCGACTCGTGGCAGTCGGTCTCCCCGGTGCACTACATCTACTCGGCCCGTGACCTCTCGCTGAAGTTCTCCATGCTTCAGTTCAACGAGGACACGCTGCCGTTCTTCATGGGCGGCGGCAAGGTCGAGGCGGCGGCCGCGCCGGCGACCGACACCTACAAGTACGAGATCGCCGAGCGTCCGTTCGCGGACGTGCGCGCCCTCGGCCTGGAGTTCACCGACGTCAAGGCCGGTGGCACGACCGCGGTCACCTACCGCTTCATCATCCCCCGCGGTCAGGTCACCGCATCCGACGACATCAAGCTGGCCCGCAAGGCGGCGTCGCAGCTGGGCATCACCTTCACGGCCATGTCGAACGGCAACGGCAAGCCGCTGGCCTCCTTCCTCATGAAGGACAGCCAGTACAGCACCACCGTCTGACCTCTGCTCCACCCCGGGGCGGGGGGGGGGGGGGCGCGGCGCGCCCCCCCCCCCCCTACACCCAAACACAACGAAAAACGCCAAACACACAAACCCGCGCGCGGAGAAAAAAAAACACACACACCACAACA
>NZ_JBHJTL010000164.1:0-8757 GCF_042264065.1 Streptomyces sp. NPDC056222
TTGTTGTTTATATGAGCCCGGGACGGAGATGTCCGTCCCGGGCCGGGAATGCTTCGCGGTGGCGGGCCGCGGTGCGCGGTCCGCGGTCCGCGGTCCGCGGTCCGCAGGCCGCGGTCAGGCGCTCGCGGCGCCGCCGTCCTTGCCCGCGTCGGGAAGGTTGTCGGCGTCCTTGGCCGTGATCTCGCGGAGCATGCAGGTCAGACGCGCCGAGCAGACCCGCTTGTCCTGCTCGTCGGTGATCACGATCTCGTACGTCGCCGTGGAGCGGCCACGGTGGACCGGCGTCGCCACACCCGTCACGAGGCCGCTGCGGGCCCCCCGGTGGTGGGTGCAGTTCAGGTCCACGCCGACCGCGATCTTGGAGACTCCGCCGTGCAGCATCGAGCCGATCGAGCCGAGGGTCTCGGCGAGGACCGCGGAGGCGCCGCCGTGCAGCAGACCGTACGGCTGGGTGTTGCCCTCCACCGGCATCGTGCCGACGACCTTCTCGGCCGAGGCCTCGATGATCTGCACGCCCATGCGGTTGCCGAGGTGCCCGGCCGAGAAGAGGGCGGGAAGATCGACGCCGAGTGCGGCGTACTCGTCGATGACCTCCTGCGGGAACTTCACATGCTGCTGCTCACCCATCGGCCCGGCTCCGTTCGTCTTCGTACGGCTGCTGATCCATTGATCCGCTGAACCCTGATCCGCCTGAGCAAACGCTTAGGCGGAGTGTGATTGTTCCAGACGCACGACGACGGACTTGCTGGCGGGGGTGTTGCTGATGTCCGCGGTGGACTCCAGGGGCACCAGGACGTTCGTCTCCGGGTAGTACGCGGCCGCGCAGCCCCGGGCCGTCGGATAGTGCACCACCCGGAAGCCGGGCGCCCGCCGCTCGCTGCCGTCCTTCCACTCGCTGACCAGATCGGTGTACGACCCGTCCGCCAGCCCGAGCGCCGTCGCGTCCTCGGGGTTGACCAGGACGACCCGGCGGCCGCCCTTGATGCCGCGGTAGCGGTCGTCGAGACCGTAGATGGTGGTGTTGTACTGATCGTGCGAGCGCAGGGTCTGCAGCAGCAGCCGGCCCTCCGGCACCGTGGGGTACTCGACGGGCGCGGCCGTGAAGTTGGCCTTGCCGGTGGCGGTGGGGAAGCGGCGCTCGTCGCGCGGGGCGTGCGGGAGCGCGAAGCCGCCCGGGTCGGCGGCGAGGCGGGCGTTGAAGTTCTCGAAGCCGGGCACCACGCGCGCGATGCGGTCGCGGATCGTGGCGTAGTCCTTCTCGAACTCCTCCCAGGGGGTGGCCGAGGCGGCGCCGAGCACCGCCCGCGCCAGCCGGGCCACGATCGCCGGCTCGGAGAGCAGATGCGGGCTCGCGGGCGGGAGGTTGCCGCGCGAGGCGTGCACGAGGCCCATCGAGTCCTCGACCGTCACGAACTGCTTGCCGCTCGCCTGGACGTCCTTGTCGGTGCGGCCGAGCGTCGGGAGGATCAACGCGCGCGTGCCCGTGACCGCGTGCGAGCGGTTCAGCTTCGTCGAGACGTGGACCGTCAGCCGGGCCCTGCGCATCGCGGCCTCGGTGACCTCCGTGTCGGGGGTGGCCCCGACGAAGTTGCCGCCCATCGCGAAGAAGACCTTCGCCTCGCCGTCGCGCAGCGCCTGGATCGAGCGGACCACGTCGAAGCCGTGGTGGCGCGGCGAGACGATCCCGAACTCCTTGTCCAGGGCGTCGAGGAAGGCCGGAGCGGGTCGCTCGAAGATGCCCATCGTGCGGTCGCCCTGCACGTTCGAATGGCCGCGGACCGGGCAGACGCCCGCGCCCGGCCGGCCGATGTTGCCCCGCAGCAGAAGGAAGTTGACCACTTCGCGAATGGTCGGCACGGAGTGCTTGTGCTGGGTGAGGCCCATCGCCCAGCAGACGATGGTCCGCTCGGAGGCGAGGACCATCTCCAGGGTCCGCTCGATCTCGGCGCGGGTCAGACCGGTCGCCGCGAGGGTCTCGTCCCAGTCCGCCGCGCCTGCGGCCGCGGTGAACTCCTCGTACCCATGGGTGTGCTCGCGGACGAACTCCTCGTCGACGGCGCCCGGAGTCTCCAGGATCAGCTTGTTGAGCAGCCGGAACAGGGCCTGGTCGCCGCCGATACGGATCTGGAGGAAGAGATCGTTGAGCGCGGCGCCCTTGAACATGCCCTGCGGGGTCTGCGGGTTCTTGAACCGCTCGAGACCGGCCTCCGGCAGCGGGTTCACCGAGATGATCCGCGCGCCCCCGGCCTTCGCCTTCTCCAGGGCGGAGAGCATCCGCGGGTGGTTCGTCCCCGGATTCTGCCCGGCGACGACGATCAGGTCGGCCTGGTGCAGATCCTCCAGCGAGACGCTGCCCTTGCCGATTCCGATCGTCTCGTTGAGCGCCGAGCCGGACGACTCGTGGCACATGTTGGAACAGTCCGGCAGGTTGTTCGTGCCGAACTCGCGGGCGAAGAGCTGAAGCAGGAACGCGGCCTCGTTGCTCGTCCTGCCCGAGGTGTAGAAGAGCGCCTCGTCGGGGGAGGAGAGGGCGGTCAGCTCCTCCGCGATGATCGAGAACGCCCGTTCCCAGGTCACCGCCTCGTACCGCTCCGCGCCCTCGGGCAGATACATCGGCTGCGTGAGCCGGCCCTGCTGTCCCAGCCAGTACCCGCTGCGGGTCGCCAGGTCCGCCACTGTGTGGGCGGCGAAGAAGTCGGGCGTGACCCGGCGCAGCGTCGCCTCCTCGGCGACCGCCTTCGCGCCGTTCTCGCAGAACTCCGCCACATGTCGCTTGTCGGCCTCCGGCCAGGCGCAGCCCGGGCAGTCGAAGCCGTCTTTCTGATTGACCTTGAGCAGGGTCCGCGCGGTGCGCCGCACCCCCATCTGAGCCTGGGCGATCTTGAGAGTGTGGGCGACGGCGGGAAGCCCGGCAGCGGCGTGCTGGGGCGGCGCGACCTGCGGCGCGTCCTGGACCGGGTCGCCGGCGGGGGGCTTGCTGACCATCGCGCTCTCCCTTGAGCGGTCGTCCTGTGGCGTACGCACCCGATCCTGTCACGCGCCACGGACGGCCCGTGCCCGTCGGTCGACGAGGGCGGGAATGTCAGTGGTCCGTGGCAGGATCGTCCCCGTGGCTGAGACAGCATCGAAGACCCAAGACAACCGTCCGCGCCTGCTCCTCATGGACGGGCACTCACTCGCGTACCGGGCGTTCTTCGCGCTGCCGGCGGAGAATTTCACCACGGCGACCGGTCAGCCGACCAACGCCATCTACGGCTTCGCGTCGATGCTGGCGAACACGCTCCGCGACGAGGCGCCCACGCACTTCGCCGTCGCCTTCGACGTGTCCCGCAAGACCTGGCGCTCCGAGGAGTTCCCGGAGTACAAGGCGAACCGCTCCAAGACCCCGGACGAGTTCAAGGGGCAGGTCGAGCTGATCGGCGAGCTGCTGGACGCGATGCACGCGCAGCGGTTCGCCATCGACGGCTTCGAGGCCGACGACGTCATCGCCACGCTCGCCACGCAGGCCGAGGCCGCGGGCTTCGAGGTCCTGATCGTCACAGGTGACCGTGACTCCTTCCAGCTGATCACGGACCACGTGACCGTGCTGTACCCGACCAAGGGCGTCTCCGAGCTGACCCGCTTCACGCCCGAGAAGGTCGAGGAGAAGTACGGCCTCACCCCGCAGCAGTACCCGGACTTCGCCGCGCTGCGCGGAGACCCGTCGGACAACCTGCCCGGCATCCCCGGCGTCGGCGAGAAGACCGCGGCGAAGTGGATCAACCAGTTCGGCTCGTTCGCCGAGCTGGTGGAGCGGGTCGACGAGGTCAAGGGCAAGGCCGGACAGAACCTCCGCGACCACCTGGAGTCGGTCAAGCTCAACCGCGTCCTCACCGAGATGGTGCGGGACGTCGAGCTGCCGCGGACCGTCCAGGACCTCGAGCGCGCGCCGTACGACCGCGCGGCCGTCGCGCTGGTCCTCGACACCCTGGAGATCCGCAACCCCTCGCTGCGCGAGCGGCTCCTCGCCGTTGACCCGGGCGCCGGTGAGGCGCAGCCCGCCGCCCCCGCCGCGGGCGTGGAGCTGGACGGCACCGTTCTCGGCGCCGGTGAGCTCGCGCCCTGGCTCGCCGAGCACGGCGCCGAGCCGCTGGGCGTGGCCACGGTCGACAGCTGGGCGCTGGGCACCGGCAGCGTCACCGAGATCGCGCTGGCCGCCGCCGGAGGGGCCGCGGCCTGGTTCGACACCACCCAGCTCGACGAGGCCGACGAGAAGGCCTTCGCCGGCTGGATCGCGGACCCGGAGCGGCCCAAGGTCCTGCACAACGCCAAGGGCGCGCTGCGGGTCTTCCCCGAGCACGGCTGGAGCATCGCGGGCATCACCATGGACACCGCGCTCGCCGCCTATCTGGTCAAGCCGGGCCGCCGCTCCTTCGCGCTGGACGCGCTCTCTGTCGAGTACCTGCACCGTGAGCTCGCCCCGGCGGCCGCCGCCGACGGACAGCTCGCCTTCGGCGCCGACGACACCGCCGAGGCCGAGGCCCTGATGACCCAGGCCCGTGCCGTTCTCGACCTGGGCGCGGCCTTCGAGGAGAAGCTCGGCGAGGTCGGCGCGCGGGAGCTTCTGCACGAGGTCGAGCTGCCCACCTCCATCCTCCTGGCCCGTCTGGAGCGGCACGGCATCGCCGCCGACCGGGCCCATCTGGAGGCCATGGAGCAGCAGTTCGCCGGTGCCGTCCAGCAGGCGGTGAAGGAGGCGCACGCCTCGGTCGGGCACGAGTTCAACCTCGGCTCGCCCAAGCAGCTCCAGGAGGTGTTCTTCGGCGAGCTGAACCTGCCGAAGACGAAGAAGACCAAGACCGGGTACACGACGGACGCGGACGCGCTGGCCTGGCTGGCCGCCCAGACCGAGCACGAGCTGCCGGTGATCATGCTCCGCCACCGCGAGCAGGCCAGGCTGCGCTCCACGGTCGAGGGCCTGATCAAGACCATCGCCGCGGACGGCCGCATCCACACCACCTTCAGCCAGACGGTGGCCGCGACCGGGCGACTGTCCTCCACCGACCCGAACCTGCAGAACGTGCCGGTGCGCACCGACGAGGGGCGGGCGATCCGGCACGGCTTCGTCGTGGGCGAGGGCTTCGAGGCCCTGATGACGGCGGACTACAGCCAGATCGAGCTGCGCGTCATGGCCCATCTCTCCGAGGACGAGGGCCTCATCGAGGCGTTCGCCTCCGGCGAGGACCTGCACACCACGGTCGCCTCGCAGGTCTTCGGCGTCGAGCGGTCCGCGGTCGACGCCGAGATGCGGCGCAAGATCAAGGCCATGTCGTACGGCCTGGCGTACGGCCTCTCGGCCTTCGGCCTCTCCCAGCAGCTGAACATCGAGGCCGGCGAGGCGCGTGCCCTGATGGACACGTACTTCGAGCGCTTCGGCGGAGTGCGCGACTATCTGCGCCGGGTCGTCGACGAGGCGCGCGCCACGGGGTACACCGAGACGATGCTGGGCCGCCGCCGCTACCTCCCGGACCTGAACAGCGACAACCGCCAGCGCCGCGAGGCCGCCGAGCGGATGGCGCTCAACGCCCCGATCCAGGGCACCGCGGCGGACATCGTGAAGGTCGCCATGCTCAACGTCGACCGGGCGCTGACGGAGGCGGGTCTCGCCTCCCGGATGCTCCTCCAGGTCCACGACGAAATCGTGCTGGAGCTGGCGCCCGGCGAGCGCGAGCAGGTCGAGTCCCTGGTCCGCCGGGAGATGTCCTCGGCGGTCACCCTCCGCGCCCCCCTCGACGTCTCGGTCGGCGTGGGCCCGGACTGGGAGTCCGCGGCGCACTGACGCGACGGGCCCCCACGGTCACGGCCGTGGGGGCCCGTACGACGGCGTCGCGCTGATCATCGCCCCGGGCGGGAGCGGGCCGGCTCGTCGTCCTCGGCGCGTGCCGCATCGAGGGACGGCGCAGGAGGTGTCCTCCGCAGGCGCATCCACGCCCCGTACAGCACAAGCCCGACGGCGAGGCCCGCGCCGGCCCCGAAGCAGGCCGTCGGAACGATGTCCAGGGGCGTCTCGATCCGGCCCCAGTACGCGTACCAGCGCAGGCAGCGGTGCACCACTCCGGCCAGGAGGCACAGACCGATCAGCCCGCCCGCCAGCCGGCGCTCCCGTCGGCCGAGGACCGGGACGGCCGCGGGCGGCGCGATGTCCCCCGCGGTCGCGCGCAGCGCCCGCACCGTGAACCACCCCAGCAGGACGAGCGCGAGCGCCGACCCCCCGTACTGGAGATAGAGATAGACCGGGAAGCCGGCCACGATCTCGCCGAGGAACGGAATCGCCCGCGTACCCCAGCGGTCGAGATGGGTGAACGCGTCCCACACCACATGAGTCGTGGCGCCCAGCGCCGCCGACAGCACGAACCAGCCGACCAGCGGCACCCTCTGCCGCCCCCGCCAGGAGCGGCCACGGACGAATCCGTACACCCGCCCCCGCCACCGTGCCGGCAGCAGGGCCACCAGCGGCTCACGCACCATCAGCCACGCCGCCACCAGAGCCGCGGTGATCAGCACATCGACGGTGACGACTCCCAGGGCGGAGTGCGTGACATCGCCGAAGACCATCGCCTCCGGGATCGCCGTGGCCGCGAAATAGGTCATGTCGGGCGAGAACGAACCCGCCACCAGCGCGGAGGCGACCAGCGGTCCGCGTGCGGTGCCGTCCCGGCGGATGCCCGGCAGCACCGCGGCGGCATGACTCAGCGTGAACGGCATGGGAACGTCCCCCTCAGGATCCGCGCCGACCAACGGAGTTCCCCTGCGGCCGAGGGTCGGCGATCACGCCCAGTATGCGGGAGCGATCGTGAAGGGACGGTGAGCGGCCAAGAGGTGGCGAAAGCGTGAAACACGGTCAGCCCGCGGTGTCCCGGGGCTCGTAGGTGTCATAGGGTCTCCCGTGTTCACGCGCGGGGAGCGCGGGTGCAGTCGAGGGGGAGGGACCAGACGTATGGCAGCGCAATTCGGCCGCCGGCTGCGCAGGGGAGCCACCAGCGGTGCCGTCGTGGCCGCGGCGGTGGCGGCGCTGGCCGCCTCGCAGGCGCCCGGCGTGACCCCGCCGCCCTCGGACAACGCGAGCGGCGACCGGCCCGCCGGCGTCGGTGACACACCGCCGTCGCCCGACGGCACGGCGACCGGTGACTCCCCGTACTACACGGACCTGCCGCCGCTGAACACGCCCAACAAGCCCGGCACCTCCATAGACCTGCCCATCGTCACCGGCCCCGCCGAGGCGGGCATACCCGCGTCCGTCCTCGCCGCCTACAAGCGGGCGGAGCAGTCGATACGGGCCAGCGACCCCGCGTGCAACCTTCCGTGGCAGCTGCTCGCCGGCATCGGCAAGGTCGAGTCCGGGCAGGCGCGCGGCGGCCGTGTCGACGCCAACGGCACCACGCACTCGCCGATTCTCGGCCCGGTCCTCAACGGTGTCGGCTTCGCCAACATCTCGGACACCGACAACGGGGCCTTCGACGGCGACGCGAAGCACGACCGCGCGGTCGGCCCGATGCAGTTCATCCCCTCCACCTGGGCGACCTGGGGTCAGGACGCCAACGGCGACGGCCGCAAGGACCCCAACAACATCTACGACGCCGCCCAGGCCGCCGGTCTCTACCTCTGTGCCAACAACCGCGATCTCGCGGTCAAGGCCGACCTGGACCGGGCGATCCTCAGCTACAACCGCTCGACCGAGTACCTGCACACGGTGCTCTCCTGGTTCGAGTACTACAAGCGCGGCACCCACCAGGTGCCGGACGGCACCGGTCAGCTCCCGGTGGACCGCAGCGACACCCCCCGCATCACCACGCCGGGGCCGACGCAGACACCGACCACCCCCGTCACCCCCGCGCCGTCCCCTTCGACGGGCACGCCCAAGCCGAACCCCTCCACGCCCGGCACCACGCCCCCGACCAAGCCGCCCGTCGACCCGCCCGCCGCCGCGAAGGTGTCACGGATCAAGGACGCCGGCACGGGGGCCCTGACGGCCACCGCCGGCGGCGTCTTCGCCGGCCGTCCGGCCGTCCTCGCTCTCGACGCGGCGGGCAAGCCGGTCTCGGGCCTGGGCGTGCGGTTCGAGATCGTCGGCTCCACCGACGCCAACCTCGGTGGTGTGGCCAAGAGCGTGACCGTGAACACCGACTCCGCGGGCAAGGCCGTCGCGCCGCCCGTCCGGGCGGGCGAGAAGCCGGGCACGTTCACCGTCCGGGCCACGGTCGTGGGCAGGACGCTCGCGCCCGTCGAGTTCTCCGCGACGGTGACCGAGCGGACGGCCGACACCCTGGTGCGCGGCGACGCCGAGGACGTGACCGCCACCACCGGCGAGCGGTTCGCCGACCGTGTCCTGGTGAAGGCCACCCTCGACGGTGCCGTCGCCCCGTCGGTCGCGCTCACCGCCACCATGATCACCTCGGGCGACGACCCGGAGACGAACACGAAGGGCCCGTACTTCAAGGACGCCGACGGCAACCCGCTGCGTACGCTCACGGGTCTGAAGACGGACGAGAACGGTCTGCTCACGCTCCCCGACATCTACGCGGACGGGGAGGCCGGCACCTTCCTGCTGCGTCTGACCGCGCCCGGCGGAGGCACCGTGACCATCGAGCTCAAGGTCACCGCCCCGGCGTCCGAGCCGACCCCGACTCCGTCGCCGAGCGGCTCGACCGAGGCGACGCCGGCACCCTGACCCGGCCGGCCCGGCCGCCGATCCCGTACCGCTCCGCACGATCCCGCACC
>NZ_JBHJTL010000165.1:0-8368 GCF_042264065.1 Streptomyces sp. NPDC056222
GGTGTTCCGGTCCCGCCACCTCGGCGTTCATGACTCAGGGGTTACGCCCGCGGCCTCAGTCGGCCACGACCAGCGACGGCGTCTCCTTGGTGAGCACCTCGCCGCGGAAGAACGCGGGGCTCCTGCGCTGCATCACCAGCATGATCACCACGCCGACCAGCAGCAGTCCGACACCGATCACGAAGACCGAGCCGACGCCGAGGACCGAGGAGCCGCTGCCGTAGGCCGGGTCCCACATGTCGTACAGCGTCTTGCCGAAGACCGCGGTCAGCAGGATGCCGCCGAGGATCGGGCACAGGCCCTTGTAGACGAAGTCCCGGCCGGAGCGGAACAGCTCCTTGCGGAAGTACCAGGCGCAGGCGAACGCGGTCAGCGAGTAGTAGAAGCAGATCATCAGGCCGAGCGCGTAGATCGTGTCGACCAGGACGTTCTCGCTGACCAGGGTCATCACCGTGTAGAAGACGCCGGTGGCGACGCCCGCGATGATCGTGGCCTTGCCCGGGACCTTGAAGCGCGGGTGGACCTTGGCGAAGGACGCGGGGAGCGCCTCGTACGTCGACATCGCCAGCACGGTGCGGGCCACCGGGATGAACGTCGTCTGGAGGCTGGCAGCCGCCGAGGCGAGGACGGCGACGAAGAGCAGGATGCCGAGGGCGGGACCCATGACCGGGCCGGCGAGGGCGGCGAAGACGTTGTCGGAGGTCTCCGGGTTGGCGAGGCCGAGGCCGCTGTCGCCGGAGCCGACGGCCATCTGCGCGGCGACGCCGGTGGCGAGGTAGGAGCCGACCAGGACGACCATCGCGATGAGCGCGGCGCGGCCGGGGGTCTTGGTGCTGCCCGTGGTCTCCTCGTTGGTCGCCATGCAGGCGTCCCAGCCCCAGTACATGAAGATCGAGAGGGACAGACCGGCCGTGAAGGCGGCGAAGGACTGGACGGCGAACGGGTTCATCCACTCCCAGGAGAAGGAGAGCCCGGTGTCGAAGGCGCCGCTGCCGGCCTTCTGGAAGGCCATCGCGACGAAGAGCGCGAGGACGACGAGCTGGAGGCCGACGAGGGCGTACTGCACGCCCTTGGTGGCGGTCATGCCGCGGTAGCTGATCGCGGTGGCGACGGCGATGAGTACGAGGCAGGTGAGGATGTGGACGGCCTTGTTGTCGTCCAGGGCGGCGATGGACTCGCTGCCGGTGATCTCTCCGGCGAGCAGCCAGAAGTAGGAGGTCGCGACGCCGGCCAGGTTGGAGAGCACGATGATCGTCGCGATGACGAGGCCCCAGCCGCACATCCAGCCGATCTTGGGGCCGAAGGCCTTCACGGTCCAGGTGAAGGAGGTGCCGCAGTCGGGCATGACCCGGTTCAGCTCGCGGTACGCGAAGGCGACGAGCAGCATCGGGAGGAAGCCGGCGAGGAAGATCGCGGGCATCTGGAGTCCGACCTCGCCGGCCGTGGAGCCGAGCGTGGAGGTCAGACAGTAGACGGGGGCGACGGTCGAGATGCCGATGACGGCACTGCCCATCAGCCCGACGGAGTTACCGCCGAGTCCCTTGGTCCGTACCCCTTGGGTGTCGCCCGAGGCGGTGACGCCCCTTACCGTGTCTCCGGCCTGGGGCCGTGCATCCACCTGAGTCATGAACAGGACGTTAAGTGCTGCGGTTTCCATATCCGGAGGAGCTGACTCCAGGACGCGGGGCGATCTTCGCCTTGCATTAAGAGGGCGACAAGACCCTCTCGGCATTGATTGGAAGATCGACCCCGCGTCCACACCGACCGATTGGTAGGCGTCTCAGAAACTGTCCGATATGCGGGAACCGCAGCACTGTCTTGAATGTCCGATTTCAAATTTTCCCGAAGTATTTTCGGAGCCGTGCGGGCAGAGGGTCAGCCGGGCCAGACGACCGCCTGCGTCTCGCTGTACGCATGCAGCGCGTAGGACCCCACGTCCCGCCCCACACCGCTCTTCTTGAACCCGCCGAACGGCGCCTCCATGTTCCGCCCGATGGTGTTCACCCCGACGCCGCCCGCCCGCAGCCGGGCCGCGATACGGAATGCGCGGGCCACGTCCCCCGACCACACGTAGTCGATCAGCCCGTAGTCGCTGTCGTTCGCCAGCGCGACGCCCTCCTCCTCGTCGTCGAAGGGGACGACCACGACGACCGGCCCGAAGATCTCCTCCCGGACCACGCGCATGTCGTTCGTGCACTCCGCGAGCAGGGTCGGGGCCACATAGAAGCCCTTGGCCAGGTCCGGCCGCTCACCGCCCACGACGACCCGGGCCCCTTCCTTCCGCCCCAGGGCGATGTACGACTCCACCCGGTCGCGGTGGGCCGCCGAGATCACCGGGCCGACCACCGTGCCCGGCACCGTCGGATCCCCCACCTTCATGAAGGCCAGATAGCCGGTGAGCTTCTCGATCAGCTGCTCGTGGATCCCGCGCTGGGCGAGGACCCGGGTCGGGGCCGTACAGATCTGTCCGCTGTAGAAGGAGAAAGTGGTGCCGATCCCCATCACGGCGGAGTCCAGGTCGGCGTCGTCGAAGACCAGCGCCGCGCCCTTGCCGCCCAGCTCCATCAGCTGCCGCTTCAGCTCCCGCCCGCAGACCTCGCCGATCCGCTGCCCGACGGCAGTGGAGCCGGTGAAGGAGACCATGTCGACGTCCGGGGAGTCGACGGCCGCCTCGCCGACGGCGGTGCTCGTGCCAGTGACGACGTTGACGACACCCGCCGGGACCCCCGCCTCCTCCAGCGCCCGGGTCATCGCGTAGACGGAGAGCGGGTCCTGCGGGGCGGGCTTCACCACCACCGTGTTGCCCATGGCGAGCGCCGGGGCGATCTTGCCTGCCGGGTTGGCCCAGGGGTTGTTGTAGGAGGTGATGCAGGTGACCACGCCCACCGGGCGTCGTACCGCCACCGCGCCGAAGACCCCGGCCCTGCCCATCGGCCCGGCCTCGTTGATCTGCGGGGGCAGCGCCTGCTCCACCGGTTCCAGGGCGCCGCGCGCGTACCTGCGGAAGCGGGAGGAGCCGACGGCGACCTGCATGCCGCGCGCGGTGCCGGTCGTCGCCCCCGTCTCGGCCTGGGCGAGGAGCGTGTTCGCCTCGGCGTCACGGGCCATCAGGTCCGCGGCCCGGTCGAGGATCGCGGCCCGCTCCTCCGGTTTCGTACGGGACCAGGAGTCGAAGGCCGCACGGGCGGCGGCTGCCGCCTCGTACACCTGGGCGCGGGAGGCCTCGGGCGCGAGCCCGACGATCTCCTCGGTGGCCGGGTCGACCACCTCGTAGTGCCCGCCGTCGGGCTCGACCCACTCGCCGCCGATGAACAGTCGCTGAGTCACCTGGTGGACACCGTCCTCGTGTCGCGGCCGGAGCGCAGCACCTTGCCCGGTATCGCGCCGGTCACCTCGTCGTCGCGGATGGTCTCCACGCCGTTGACGCGGACCGACACGACGCCGATCGCCCGTGAGTCGAGCCGGGGGCTGTCGCCGGGCAGGTCGTGGACCAGGGTCGCCGGGCCCGCGTCGATCCGTTCGGGGTCGAGGAGGACCAGATCGGCGTGGAAGCCCTCAGCGATCCGTCCCCGCTCGCGCAGTCCGAACAGCCGGGCCGGATCGTCGGTGAGCATCTTCACCGCCTGTTCGAGGGAGACCAGCTTCCGGCCGCGCAGACAGTCGCCGAGGAAGCGGGTGGTGTACGGGGCGCCGCACATCCGGTCGAGGTGCGCGCCGGCGTCGGAGCCGCCCAGCATCACGTCCTCCTGGTCCCAGGTCTCCCGGCGGAGCGCCCAGGAGGCGGGGTCGTTGTCGGTGGGCATCGGCCACAGCACGGTCCGCAGCTCGTCGTTGGCGCAGATCTCGACGAGGCACTGGAAGGCGTCCTGGCCGCGTTCGGCGGCGATGTCGCGGACGACCCGTCCGGTGAGCCCGCGGTTCTCGTCGGAGTACGTGTCCCCGATGACGTACCGGCCGAAGTTCGCCAGTCGGCGGAAGACTCCGGCCTCCTTTGAGTCGGCGCGGCGCAGCATCTCGGCCCGTACGTCCGGGTCGCGCAGCTTCGCGATCCGCTCGGGGACGGGAAGGGCCAGGATCTCGCCCCAGCCCGGGATGAGGTTGAGGGCGCAGAAGGTGCCGAGCGACATGTTCATGGGGGTGAGGATCGGCATGGTGAGGGCGACGATCCGGCCGCCGGACTTGCGGGCGCGTTCGGAGGCGACGAGCTGGCGCGGGACGCGCTCGGGGACACCGGCGTCGATGGTGAGGACGTTCCAGTTCAGGGGCCTTCCGGCGGCCGCCGTCATGTCGACGAAGAGGTCGATCTCGTCGTCGGAGAACTGGTCGAGGCAGCCGGCGAGGATCGCCTCGAGCTGGGTGCCCTCGTGTTCGCCGACGGCCTTGGACAGGGCGATCAGCTCGGCAGGCGTGGCGTGCCGGGAGGCGACGGGGGCGCCGTCGCCGTCGGAGTGGGTGGAGGACTGGGTGGTGGACAGGCCCCAGGCGCCGGCGTCCATGGCCTCCTTGAGCAGCCCGACCATCGTGTCCAGTTGCTCGGTCGTGGGCTGTCCGCCGACGGCCTCGGTGCCCATCACGTACCGGCGCAGGGCGCAGTGTCCGACCATGAAGCCGGCGTTGACGGCGATCCGCCCTTCGAGGGCGTCGAGGTACTCGCCGAAGGAGGACCAGCTCCAGTCGACGCCCTCCTCCAGGGCCTTGAGGGCCATGCCCTCCACCTTGGACATCATCCGGCGGGTGTAGTCGGCGTCCTCCGGCCGCTCCGGGTGGAGGGGCGCGAGCGTGAAGCCGCAGTTGCCGCCGGCGACGGTGGTGACGCCGTGGTTCATGGAGGGGGTGGCGAACGGGTCCCAGAAGAGCTGGGCGTCGTAGTGGGTGTGGGGGTCGACGAAGCCGGGGGTGAGGACGAGGCCGGTGGCGTCCTCGGTGGTGCGGGCGGTGGCGTCCGCGTCGGCGAAGACGATCCGCCCGTTGCGTATGCCGATGTCGGCGACGAAGGCCGGGGCGCCGGTGCCGTCCACGACGGTGGCGCCCTTGATCAGGTGGTCGAGCATGGGGACCCTTTCCTGCGTACGGGATGCCCAGTGCGGGGCCCGGGGCACAGGCCCAAGCAGCGCTGCGCGGCCTCGTGGCTTTGTGCCCACCGGTTCCTCCCCCTAGGGCTTCGCCCTGGGGGCACCCCCAGCGGAACAGTTGCCCACAAAGGGCGGACATGCCCCGGTCGGGGACGCGGTAGCCGGCCGCGGCTACGACGTCCCCGACCGGGGCCGGTCGGGACGGTGGTCCGGGAAGACACCGCCCCGGTACGGGGCCCTACTCTCCGGCCTGCTGCCGGAAGCGGGTCGTGCGGTGGACCGGGTCCGTGTCGATCTTCGGGATCACGTGCTCACCGATCAGCTTGATCGTGTTCATCGTGTCCTCGTACGAGATCCCGATCGGCAGACCGAACGACAGCTGGTCCGCGCCCGCCTGGTCCCAGCGCTTGCACTGGCGCAGGACCTCCTCCGGGTCGCCGCAGATCATCAGTTCCTCGGCGATGAGGAGTTCGATGATCTCGGCGCTGTACTCCGGCAGCAGTTCCGGCCACTCCGGAATGCCCTCGGGCCGCGGGAAGGTGTCGTGGTAGCGGAAGAGCAGCGACTGCAGGTAGTTGAGTCCGCCACTCACGGCGATCTCGACGGCCTTGTCGTGCGTCTCGGCGCAGATCGCGGTCGAGGTGACCATCACGTTGTCGTTGACGAAGTCGCCGACGGCCTTGGCCTCCTTGATCGCCGTCTTGTACGACTCGACGACCCACTCCATGTCGGAGACCTTCTGCACGCTGAATCCGAGGACGCCCAGCCCCTTCTTGCCCGCCATGGCGTACGAGGAGGGCGAGCCGGCCGCGTACCACATGGCCGGGTGGGACTTCCCGTACGGCTTGGGCAGGACCTTGCGCGGCGGCAGGGACCAGTGCTTGCCCTGGAAGCCGACGTACTCGTCCTGGAGCCACATCTTGGGGAACTCGGCGATCGTCTCCTCCCAGATCTCCTTGGTGTGGTTCATGTCGGTGATGCCCGGCATGAACCCGAGGATCTCGTGGGAGCCCGCCCCGCGCCCCGAGCCGAACTCGAAGCGGCCCTGGGAGAGATGGTCGAGCATGGCGACCTTCTCGGCGACCTTGACCGGGTGGTTCACCGGGGCGAGGGGGTTGAAGATGCCGGAGCCGAGGTGGATCCGGTCGGTGGCGTGGGCGAGGTAGCCCAGGTAGACGTCGTTCGCCGAGAGGTGCGAGTACTCCTCCAGGAAGTGGTGCTCGGACGCCCAGGCGTACTTGAACCCGGACCTGTCCGCCTGGATGACGTACTCGGTCTCCTCCATCAGCGCCTTGTGCTCGGCCTCGGGATCGGTCTCGGCCCGCTTGCCGACGTATCCCTGTACGAAGATCCCGAATTCCAAGGGGGTTCACCGTCCTCGTTGTTTCTGACGTACCGTCAGATTCTCTGTGCCCGACTTTCGCACCGCGTGGCGGGTGCGTCAATACCTGATGGAGCGTCAGAACTGCTCAGAAGAGGCTCACGCCGGCCAGCCAGCCACCGTCGATGACGAAGGGCTGGCCCGTGATGTACGCGGAGTCCTCCGAGGTCAGGAAGAGCGCGAGCGCCGCGACCTCCTCCGGCCGCCCGATCCGCCCCAGCGGCACCAGCTTCTGGTAGAGCTCGGCCGTCGCCGCCGGATCCACACCCTCCGGGTTGCTCATGGGCGTGTCGATCGCGCCGGGGCAGACCGCGTTGACCCGGATCCTCTTGGCCGCCAGCTCCAGCGCCGCCACGCGGGTGAGCCCGAGCACGGCGTGCTTGGTGGCGGCGTACGCGCCGACGCCCGCCATGCCCGTCACGCCCGTGTACGAGGCGGTGTTGACGATCGTCCCGCCGCCGGCCGCCTCGATCTCGGGCGCGACGGCACGGATCCCCAGGAAGCAGCCCACCTGGTTGACCTGCACGATCGCCTGGAACTCGTCCAGCGGGGTCGCCACCAGCTCGTTGAAGCGGAGGATGCCGGCGTTGTTCACGAGTCCGTCGATCCGGCCGAAGCGCTCCTTGGCTACCGCGACCGCGCCCACCCAGTCCCCCTCTCTCGTCACGTCGAGGTGGACGTACGCGGCCCGCCCCTCCCCCAGCTCCTTGGCGAGCGCCTCGCCCTGATCGTCGAGCACGTCGGCGAGCACGACCCGCGCACCCTCGGCGGCGAAGAGCCGCGCCTCCTGCTCGCCCTGCCCGCGCGCCGCACCCGTCACCATGACGACGCGCCCGTCCAGCTTGCCCATGTCCGTCCACTCCTCAGCTCAGGTGGGGGGCGACCTCGGCGGCGAACGCCGCCATCTGATCGGTGAGTTCGGTACGGCTCCGGGAGCGGAACCGGACCTGGATCTGATGCACGCCCATCGCGCCGTACGCGCGCAGCGACTCGGCGAGAGCCTCCGGCTTCCCGGTCAGCGTCCGCCTGCCGACCTCCCAGCCGGCCTCGCCGACGTACAGGGGCTCGACGATCGCCCCGACGGTGATCGGGTCCTCGATCCCGGCCTCGGCCCGCAGGCGCCCGAGCCGGGCGATCTGGGCGGGGAGCTTCTCCCGCGGATCACCCTGCGGCAGCCAGCCGTCGCCCCGGAGCGCGGCCCTGCGCACGGCCGCGGGCGAGGACCCGCCGACCCAGACCGGCACCCGCTCCTGGGCCGGCCGGGGCATCTGACCGAGGTCCTTGAAGGAGAACCGCTCGCCCGTGTGCTCCGGGTACTCCTCCGGCCCGAGCGCCGCCTTGAGCGCGTCGATGGTCTCGTCGAGAACCCCTCCGCGGCCCTCGAAATCGGCCCCCACGGCCTCGAACTCCTCCTGGACGTGCCCCGCCCCGACCCCGAGGACCAGCCGGCCGCCGGAGAGGTGGTCGAGGGTCGCGTACGCCTTGGCGCTCACCAGCGGGTGGCGCAGACCGACGACGGCGACATGGGACAGCAACCGGACGCGCTCGGTGGCTGCGGCGAGGAAGGAGAGGGTGGCGACCGGGTCGTACCAGACGGTGCTCATCGGCCCGGCGAGACGGCGCGGGATGGCGACATGGTCGCAGCTCGCGATGTAGTCGAAGCCGGTCCGGTCGGCGGTGCGGGCGATCTCGACGAGATCGGCGGGGCCGGCGGCGGCCTCCCAGGGCTCGGCGTAGATCGTGCTCTGCGACTGGACCGGGAGCTGCATCCCGTAGACCACCATGGCGACTCCTCCGGATCTGACGATTCGTCATATCGATCGGCGGCTCTCATGCTTGCGTCTGACGACCCATCAGACAAGGGGTGTGCGGTGACCGGGATGCGCGAGCGGCCGCACCCCCACGGCGGGGGTGC
>NZ_JBHJTL010000166.1:0-7942 GCF_042264065.1 Streptomyces sp. NPDC056222
CCCCCGCCCCGGACGCCGTGCCGCACCCGCTGAAGGTCAGGACTCCGGGACGGCGCGCGCCGGGGGTCAGGACTCCGGGACGATGCGGTTCACCACGGTCTCGATGAGGGAGTCCAGCTCCCGGTCGTCGTGCAGGCCGGGGACCGTGAAGTGGTCGAGCAGCAGTCCGGTGAGGGCGAAGTAGAGCAGCCGTACGGTGTCCGCGTCCCCCGGCATCCCGGCGGCGAGGTGCAGGCGGATGTTCTCGTCGAGGTCGCCGCGCAGTACCTCGGTGAGCCGGGCGCGCAGTTCGGGGCGGCGCGTGGCCTCCAGCCGGAGCTCGAAGAGCCCCAGATAGCAGCTGCGTTCGGCCGCCATCCGCCGGGCGAGCCAGCGCATCAGCTCCAGGACCAGCGCGCGGCTGGGCTCGGGCCGCAAGGCCGTGTCCACGGAGCCGGGATCCGGGGTGAGACGGACGAAGATCCGTTCCCCGACCTGGGAGAGCAGCTGGTCCCGGTCCGTGAAGTAGTTGGACGAGGTGCCCGTGGGGACATCGGCCCGGGCGTCGACCGCCCGGAAGGTCAGCCCACGGGCGCCTTCGTCCGCGAGCACCTCGATCGCCGCGTCGAGCAGGGCCGCACGCCGCTCGGGATTCCTCGCCATCCGGGTTCCTTCCGTTCTCTTCGACTCTCGTCGAACTTAGGGCTTGCGCAACCACTACAGATGAAGCACTATAGCCGTCGTGGTTGCGACCGCAGCCTGCACCCAAGAGACAAGAGGACCGGTTTGCGCAAGCTCACCTACTTCGTCGCCTGCTCCATCGATGGCTTCATCGGTGACCCGAAGGGCGATGCCACGTCCACGTACGCCTACGTGGCCGGGGAATTCCTGGAGTACTTGAAGACCGAGTACCCGGAGACCGTCGCCGCCCCCGCGTGGCCCGTGGTCGGCATCGAGCCCGGCACCGAGAACCGCCACTTCGACACCGTGGTCCAGGGCCTGAACTCGTACCGGATCGGCCTGGACGTCGGCGTCACCAGCCCCTACTCCCACCTGCGGGAGCTCGTCGCGACCCGCTCGCTCGGCGAGTCGCCCGACCCCAACGTCGAGCTGATCGCCGACGACCTGGTCGGCCGGGTCCGCGAACTGAAGGCCGAGGAGAGCCCGCTCGGCATCTGGCTCTGCGGCGGCTCGACGATCGCCGGTGAACTCATCGACGAGGTCGACGAACTGATCATCAAGACGTACCCGCAGGTCTTCGGCTCCGGTATGCCGATGTTCGGCGCCGGCTTCGAGCCCCGCGACTTCGAGCTCGGCGCGGTGCGCGCCTTCGACAACGGCGTTCTCGTTCGTACGTACACCAGGAAGCGGTGACAAGGGGGGCGCCCTACCCTGGGAGGTATGGGCAGCCAAACCCCGCGTACGGTACGGGACCCGCAGGCCACGCCCGCATGCCAGGCCTGCGGACAGTCCCTCGGAATCGTTGCGAAGCGGCACAAGGTCCTGGGGGCCTGGGTGCCGGAGTGGGAAGTGCAGCCGTGCCACAACCCGCGGTGCGAGGTGTACGTCGACCCCGAGGGTGCCGCCCGTGGGGACGGCGTCCCTGAGGAAGCCCGGGACGGAGCTCCCGAGGGTGGTGCGGAAGCCACGACCACGCACGTGACCGGCAAGAACGGCGAGACCGGGAGAAGTCCGGCCCCGGGGTGACCGGACGCGCGAAGGAGCCGGTCAGACCGCTACAGTCCGCGCATGTCATCGGAGTCGTCAGAAGTCTGGACCGGTTGGTACCGGGACCGCAGCGGCGCGGAAGCGATCGTGATCACGGCCGGCGGGAGCCAGGTGTCCACCCGCATCAGGGGAGTCGAGTACACGGGCGCGACCTTCGCCGCCCTGCGCGCGACGGACGAGGGCGGCGAGGCCCTCGCCGGTTGCGTCCTGGAGTGGGACCTGCCGCTCCCCGTCGTCATGGACGGCGCCACGCAGCAGGCCACCCTCGGCTGCCTGCTGACGCTCGGTGAGCGCGTGGACCTGAGCCTGACGCTGCACTACGCCGGCGCCGCCTTCGAATCGGGCATCGCCGGGGGCGACTTCGACGAGGCCCTCGAGCGGGTGAGGCGCCAGCTCCCGGCCGGGGCGGAGTTCGGCCGCAAGCTCCTCCAGGCCGCCTGACGCGGGGGCGGGGCGGCGGGGGCCGGCGGGGACGCAGGCGTTCGGGCGGGGCGCCGGTGCTGTCAGGCGAGGCCGTTCCATCCCCAGCGCGGGGTGGGGCCGGGCTCGCCGAGATCCGTGCCCGGCTCCGAGGCCGAGACCTCCTTGGCGATCGTGGTGCCCCAGTCGAAGTACTCCACCACCCGACGGCGCAGCAGCTCGTCGTCCGGCAGCTCCTTCTCCACCGCCGCGGTCATCAGCTCCATCCAGCGCAGCCGCTGCTCCTCCGTGATGGCGAGCCCGAGGTGGGCGCGGAGCAGTGCCTGATGGCCGCCCAGTTCCGCCGTGAAGTCGGCCGGCCCCGAGAACACCTCCGCCAGCCAGACGGCGACATGCGCGACATGGGTGGAGGTGAAGTCGGCGAAGACGGGTGCGAGAAGAGGGTCGGCCAGGACCGCCTCGTAGAACGTGTCGGACAACCGGCGCAGCGCGTCGGCGCCACCCACGGCCTCGTACAGGGTGTTCGTGTGCTCGGCGGTCATGGAACGCCTCCGGTGTCCGGGATGTGTGCTCCCAGCTTTCACGCAACTCGGCCCGGATCCAAGGATGTTCGCTCTCGGCGGGGCGGACGGTCGCAGCCGTCCGCCCCGCCGGGGGCGGGTGGGATCAGAAGGACTTGAAGGCCGTGGCGAGGCCGTTGCGCCACAGCTGGTCGACGCGTGCCCGCTCCTGGGCGTTGGGCTGGGCGTTCTGGCACGAGGTGCCCGGACCGCCGCCGGACATCAGCTCGCTGCACGGGCCCGAGTAGTGGTCGGGGAGGCCGAGGACGTGCCCGGTCTCGTGGGCGGTGACGCGGGTGGAGTTGTACTGCTGGTTCTGCCGGTAGTCGAGGAAGATGTAGCCGTTGCCGTGCCCGTCGGTGCTGGCGTACGAGCCGCGCGAGTCATTGCCCTCGTAGTAGCGGAAGTCGGGGTTGCTGCCCTCCACCAGCCGGACGTTGACCACCGAGCTGTTCCATATCTGGGTGCTGCGGGATATCTGGGTGCGGAAGCTCGGGGCGTTGGCGGCGCTGTACACGACGGTGACGGCGGCCGCGCCGGGGTTGGCGGCCCGCTTCTTCGCCACGGACTTCATCACGGCGTCGTGGAACGCCTTGGTCGCCTTGGCGTCCTCGGCGGACCCGGCGTACGCCGCGTAGCCGGAGGTCGCGGCGGTGGAGTCGACGGGCGCGGCCGAGGCGGTGGGGGCGCCCAGTGCGGCGGCGAGTCCGAGGCCGAGGGTGGCGGCGAGCGAGGCGGTGAGGACCTTGGGGTGTCTCATGGGGGGTGGCTCCTCCTGGTCGGTTGGAGAGAGTGTCGGGGGAGCCGGGGCCGGTGCGGATGATGGCAGCAGGGGATAGCGCGAAGGCATCACCACCTGATGGGGATGAGTCTGAACTCCCCTCGAAATAAAGGGAATTGGTGTGACGAGGGTGTCTGGTGCGACCCCGGATGCGGCCCTACCCTCGGGGCATGGAGCTGGAGGTGAGGCATCTGCGCGTGCTCTGCGCCATCGCGGACACGGGCAGTCTGCACAAGGCGGCGCGGCAACTGGGCATGAGTCAGCCCTCGCTGACGACCCAGCTGCGCCGGATCGAGAACGCCCTCGGTGCGGAGCTCTTCGCGCGCGGCCGTACCGGCTGCCGCCCGACACCGCTGGGCCGCTCGGTGCTCAGCAGGGCGCGCCCGCTCGTCGACCAGATGGCCGCGCTGATCACCGAGACCAGGGCGGCGGCCGCCCGCACCGACGGGCCGCGGCTGCGGGTCGGTTCGACCGCGAGCAGGGCACTGCCGGGCTGGCTGCGCCGGCTGCGCCAGGGTCTCCCGGGCACGGACATCGCGCTCCACATGGACGTCTCCGCCAACGCCCTGCTGCGGTCGGTCGCGGTGGGGCAGCTGGACGTGGCGTTCGTCCACGAGGTCGAGGGATGCCCGCTGCGGGTACCGGACGGCCTGCTGGCGCGGGTCCTGGTCGAGCGGGAGCCGCAGTTCGTCTCCATGGCCCCGGACCATCCGGCCGCCGCGCTGCCCGTGGTGGAGCTGGCGGACCTCGCCGAGGACCGCTGGATGGTCGACCCGACGGTGGACGGCGAGTGGGACGGGCTGCGGCGCGTCCTGGGTGAGGCCGGTATCGACCCCCCGCTGCTGCACGGCGACTACCACACGGCGGCGTCCTTGATCGTCCTCGGCGAGGCGGTGGCACCCTGCCAGCCGACATCGTTGCCACGCGAGGACATGGCGATCAGGCCGCTCCGGGACGATCCGCTGGCGGTACGTCTGCTCCTGTACGCCCGCGACGGGGCGCTGCTCGACCCGCTGTACGACGACCTGGCGGCGGCCTACCGGGAGGCAGCGCTGCGGGCGGCACCGTACCGGCAGTGGCTGCGCCGGCACGGGATGTCGGTGGGGCCGGGCATGATGACGGTATGAAGGATCCTGTGGACGAGCCGGCGGCGGGGAGCGCGCACGTGGCCGAGGCCGTCGAGGGGGAGCTCCGTTGACCGCCGCACGGGTGCGGCACGCGCGGCGGGAGGACCTCGACCGGGTGGCGGAGCTGGCCGCGGAGCACGCCGTGTACGAGAAGGCCGCGCCCCCGGCCCCGGGCCTCGCGGACCGTCTCGCCCGTCTGCTCTTCGGCCCCGAACCGCCCCGCCTGCGCTGCCTGGTGGCCGAACTCCCCGACGGCCGCCTCGTCGGTTACGCCACGTGCGCCCCCGAACTCTCCACCTGGGACGGCGCCGAATACCTCCACATGGACTGCCTCTACCTCTCCGCGACGGAACGCGGCCTGGGCCTGGGCCCGCTCCTCATGGAGGCCCTGCGCGCGGAGGCACGGGCCCTCGGCCTGACGGAGATCCAGTGGCAGACCCCGACCTGGAACGAGGGCGCGATCCGCTTCTACGACCGCCTGGGCGCCACGTCGAAGCAGAAGCTCCGCTACACCCTCCCGGTGGAGCCGTCCCGATGACCGTGTGGCGCGTCCGTTCCGCCGACGGCCTCGTCGGCGAGATCGCGGTGGACGGCGGCGACTTCCCATGGCTCGGCGGCCGCTTCACCGCCGGCCCGGCGTACGCCTCCGTGAAGGAGCTCTTCGCACGCGAACTCGCCCTGCTCGCACCGGCCGAACCGCCGAGCCCGAGCCCGTAGAGCCCCGCCCGGGGAACCGCGCAAGCCGAAGGGGCCCGTCCGGGATTGCCGGGCGGGCCCCTTCGGGCGGTGCTTCGCGCGAGGAAGGTCAGGCCTTCTTCGTCTCCCAGAAGATCCGGTCGACCTCGGCGATGAGCTCCAGTGCCTTCTCGCCCGTCTTCGGGTCCGTCGACGCCTTGGCGGCCGAGAGGGCCTTCAGGGTGTCGTTGATGAGCTGGTGCAGCTCCGGGTACTTCTCGAAGTGCGGGGGCTTGAAGTAGTCGCTCCACAGCACCGAGATGTGGTGCTTCGCGAGCTCCGCGCGCTGCTCCTTGATGACCGTGGCACGCGCGCGGAAGTGCGCGTCCTCGTTGGCCTGGTACTTCTCCTGGACGGCCTTGACCGACTCGGCCTCGATCCGGGCCTGGGCCGGGTCGTAGACACCGCAGGGGAGGTCGCAGTGGGCGCTGACCTTCACCTTGGGGGCAAACAGGCGGGAGAGCATTGAGCTGTCCTTCCTCGTGATCGTCTTCTCAGGTGGGAGATTACTCCCCGAGAAGGCTGTTTTCGCGAGCGCCCCCTGGGGCTTAGGACAAAAGTCCAGGGTCACCATGGGACTCGTGTACGAGTGGACGATCGGATCGGGAGGTGCCGGATGAGGGAGGCGGGGTGGGAGCCGGGGCGGGGGTCCGGGCCGTTGTTCGGGATCGCCGAGGTGACGGGGGTGTCCATGGTGCCCACGCTGCTCCACGGCGACCAGCTCCTCGTGCACTACGGCGCGCGGCTGCGGCCTGGGAGCGTCGCCGTCCTGCGTCACCCGCTCCAGCAGGACCTGCTCATCGTCAAGCGTCTGATCGAGCGACAGGGCGCCGGCTGGTGGGTGCTCGGGGACAACCCGGCCGCCGAGGGCGACAGTCGTGTCTTCGGCGCCGTACCCGCCGAGCTGGTGCTGGGGCGCGTACGGGTCAGGTACCGGCCCGTCACCCCGGGGCGTCAGCGATCGGTCGGTGTGGTGCTCTCCTGGCTGTTCTCCGCGCTCAGGCCGGTGCGGTCCGACCGTTCGGCCTCCAGGCGCTTGCGGGCCCGGTAGGCGGCCACGTTGGCGCGGGTCGCGCAGCGGTCCGAGCAGTAGCGGCGGGAGCGGTTGGTCGAGGTGTCGAGGTAGGCGTTGCGGCAGGGGGACGCCTGGCAGAGGCCGAGCCGGTCGGCGCCGAACTCCGTGAGGTGGAAGGCGAGACCCATCGCCGCGATCGCCGCGTACCCCGCGGTCGCGTTCGAGGGGTGGTCGGCGAGGTGCATGTGCCAGCGCGGATGGCCCTCGTCGTCCAGGTAGTCGTGACCGGAGATCTGCGGGCTGACGGGGAACTCCAGGAGCAGGGAGTTCAGCAGGTCCACCGCCTGGGTGTGGTTCCCCTCGTCCGCCGCGGTGAAGACCGCCCGTAGCCGGCCGCGTACCGAGCGGAAGCGCGTGACGTCGGAGTCCGTCGCCCGCCGGGCCATCTGGGAGGCCGTGCCGAAGAGCTCCCGGACCGCCTCGACCGAGGTGAGGGAGTCCTTGTTGCGGGCCGGCTCCTCGGTGTTGACCAGACGCACGGCGTAATCCGAGTAATAGGCCAGTTCCACTTGTAGTCCTTACGGCGGAGGTCTAGTGTCGGGTGCGGAGGGGGTAATGGATGTTCCCCCTCTGAGGGTATTACGGAGTGGGTGGAGGAAGCGATGACGGACGCGGCGACGACCGGAACCGACTGGGCGGCCTGGCAGCAGAGCTGGGACCGTCAGCAGGAGTGGTACATGCCGGACCGCGAGGAGCGGTTCCGCGTGATGCTCGACATGGTCGAGGCCGTGGTGGGGCCGGAGCCCCGCGTCCTGGACCTGGCGTGCGGTACAGGGAGTATTACGGATCGGCTGCTCAAGCGGTTCCCGAAGGCGACCAGCGTCGGTGTCGACCTCGACCCCGCCCTGCTCGCCATCGCCGAGGGGTACTTCGCCGGCGACGAGCGCGTCACCTTCGTGACCGCCGACCTCAAGGACCCGGAGTGGGTCACCGGGCTGCCGTACGACTCGTACGACGCCGTCCTCACCGCCACCGCGCTGCACTGGCTGCACACCGAGCCGCTCACCGCGCTGTACGGGCAGCTCGCCGGCCTCGTCCGGGACGGCGGCGTCTTCATGAACGCCGACCACATGATCGACGAGACCACCCCCCGGATCAACGCCGCCGAGCGCGCCCACCGCCACGCCGCCATGGACCGTGCCAGGGCCGAGGGGGCCCTGGACTGGGCGGAGTGGTGGGCCGTGGCCGCCAAGGACCCCGTCCTCGCCGAACCCACCGCCCGCCGCTTCGAGATCTACGGCGAGCACGCCGACGGCGACACGCCGTCCTCCCGTCGCCACGCCGAGATCCTCCGCGCCGCCGGCTTCGCCGAGGCCCGGCCGGTCTGGGCCTCGCCCTCGGACACCCTCGTGCTGGCCGTGAAGTAGCGCGTACGACGAAGAACCGGCGCGCACGAGGAAGGGGCGGTACGGAATCCCGTACCGCCCCTTCCTCGTCGTATCGACTGCTAGAGCACCTTGGAGAGGAATGCCTTGGTGCGGTCGTGTTGGGGGTTGCCGAGGACGTCGCGGGGGTGGCCGGATTCGACGACGACGCC
>NZ_JBHJTL010000167.1:0-7923 GCF_042264065.1 Streptomyces sp. NPDC056222
GCCTCCTCTCGTCGTGTTCCGGCACGCGCCCTGGTGCGGCCCCTCAACCGAGCGATCCGGCGGGCACGAGGCGGGGCAGCGTGGACGTCTGGCGGCCGAAGGCCGGCCGGGCCACGTCCCGTACGGTCAGGATCGAACGCTGGAGCCTGCGCAGCCGCGCCGAGGGCTCCATGCCCGTCTCCTTCTTCAGTCCGTTGCGCAGCCGCTGGTAGACCTCCAGGGCCTCGTCCTGCCGTCCGCAGCGCAGCAGCGCGACCATGAACTGGCCGTGCAGCGGTTCGTTGGTGCGGTACTGGGCGACGAGTTCGGAGAGGTCGGAGATCATCTCGAAGTGCCGGCCGAGCCGCAGTTGGGCCTCGACCCACTGGTCGAGGGCGCTCAGCCGGGAGGTCTCCAGGCGCTCGATCTCCATGCGCAGATGGGGACCGGCCGCGACGCCCGCGTACGGTTCACCGCGCCACAGAGCGAGGGCGTCGGAGAGCCGGCGTGCCGCGCGCTGGAGGTCGCCCGCCTCCATGGCCCGGTAGCCGGCGCCCGCGGCCCGCTCGAACTGCCAGGCGTCGTTGGAGCCGCCACCGGTGTCGAGCCGGTAACCGCCGGGCAGCGAGACGAGTACGGCCTCGGCGGTGTGGCGCTCCAGCCAGTTGGAGCCGTCCGCCGGCGCCCCGGTCCCGCGCAGGGCCATGGTGATCAGCGCCCGCAGGTCGATGATGTGGGACTGAAGTTCGACTCGGGCGCCGCGCGGCGGCCCCGACGGCCAGAGCTCCTCCATGAGTACGGTCACGGGCACGACCTGGTCCGCGTTGGCCGCGAGCAGCGCCAGCAACTGTCGCGGCGCGGCGGCGGTCGGAGTGATCGACACCCCGTTCTCGCGTACCGACAGTCCCCCCAGGATCCGGACGTCCACTTTGCCCCCTCAGTGTCGGTGAACGGCTTGGCCCTGGACGATTAGAAAAGAGACCCGGAGGCATGTCAATAAGAAACCGCCGGGTATGGAATTTCTGAACCCGAGAACGCGGAAGAATGTCCGCTTGGCGCGGGTTTGTCGCTATCAGGAATCCGTAAGCGGCGCAACGAAGCGTACCCGCGGGTCCAAGATCTGGACTCACGGGTACGCTTTCCGATGTCTATTTCAGACGACGTCAAGATGTCGGCTTCATGTCTTCCTCGAAAAACCGGCAGCCGGGTATGGTTTCACCCATCAGAATGACCTGCCCCGGGGGGCCCGGGGCGCCGGACACCCCTAGCCCGCCGCCGCCTCCGCCGCGCGCAGGGCGCGGGCGCCCCGCCCGGGCTCCATGTCGAGCATCGCGAGCACGGCGGGGACCGCGATGCTGGGCAGCACATGGCGGTAGAGGGCCGAGGCCCAGCGGTCCATGTCCGCCCGGTTGCTGCCCAGGGCCTGGGTCATCAGGTTCAGGCCGGCGTAGGAACCCACCACGAGCGGCGCCACCTCCTCCGGGTCGGCGTGCGGCAGCAGTTCACCGCGCTCCTTGGCCTCTTCGAGCACCCGCAGATTGAGATCGGTCCACTCCCGGTAGGGGCCGCTGCGGTTGAGCTCGTGGCCGCCCTGGTCGAGGGTGAGCCGGACGCTCCCGCGCAGCAGCCCGTCATGGGTCAGCCGATGCGCGAACACCATGCCGATGTCGACGAACTCCTGCATCTTGGAGACCTGCGGCATCGGCGTGGGCGCGGTCGACACCTGGGCGTCGATCACCGCGTGCGCGAGGTCTTCCTTGGAGTCGAAGTGGAAGTAGAGCGCACCCTTGGTGACCTGGGCGAGCTGGAGGATGTCGGTGAGTTTCGCAGCCTCGTAACCACGCTCGTCGAAGACGGTGGCGGCCGCTTCCAAGATCGCCTGGCGCGTCCGAATCGCGCGATCCTGCTTCGCCATTGGGGGTCACGTCCCTCTCATAGCCCGATGCCCCACAGGACACACGCGCTCGCTCCGTGCCTGCTCGCACTTCACGGTCGAAAACAGCAAGTATGGACGGATACGTGCAGAGGACACAAGACATCGCACGCAGGCCGTTCGGCCGGGCGGCATCCGGCTCACACCATCGTGAAGCCGCCGTCCACCGGCATGATCGCACCGGTGACGAACGACGATCGGTCACTGCAGAGCCAGGCCGCCGCCTCGGCGATCTCCTCGGGCTCGGCGGTCCGCGGCTGCGGGGTGGCGGCGTGCAGCGCCTCCTCGATCCCGGGCACCGCGGCGAACCACTCGGTGACCACTTCGGTACGGGTCGTCCCGGGAGCCACCGAGTTGATCCGGATCCCCTGGGCCGCGTACTCGGCGGCGGCGGCCTTGGTCAGTCCCACCACGGCGTGCTTGGCGGCCACGTAGGGCGCGGCGACCGGGGTCGCGAGCAGTCCGCCGACGCTGCTGGTGTTCACGATGGCGCCGCCGCCGGTGGTCAGCATCGCGGCGATCTCGTCCCGCAGGCAGTTCCAGACCCCGCGCAGATTGACGTCCAGGATCCGGTCGTAGAGCTCGTCGTCCATCTCGTGCAGCGGCTCGCGGCCGGCGCCCCACCCGGCGTTGTTGAACGCCACGTCGAGCCTTCCGTACGTGTCCACCGCGCGCGCCACGGCGGCCCGGGTGTCCTCGCGGCGGGTTATGTCCGCCACCACGTACTCGGCCTCGGCGCCCTGCTCGCGCAAGTCGGCCACCAGAGCCTTGAGTCTGTCCTCGCGGCGGGCGGCGAGGACCACGCGGGCGCCCTCACGGGCGAAGACCCGGGCGGCGGCCGCTCCGATTCCGCTGCTCGCTCCGGTGATCAGGGCGACCTTCTCGGGCAGCAGGCGGTGGTCGGCAGTCATGGGACGTTCGTCTCCCTCGGCAGTTGGATGTGTGACACCCGGCTGTGTGGCGCCGAGCGCGTCGTCGTCGACAGGGCTGACGGAATCACAGGTCCGGCCGCGACGGCGGCGGCTTCGGGTGGATACGCCACGTGAATCTCAGCGGTTCCAGACCGTACCGGCGGCGGCCTCGGCGTCGAGGGTCCGCAGCAGGGACTCGTCGATCTCGTCGAGCGAGCGCACCACGTGTCTGACGCCCGCCCGGCGCATCAGCTCGCCCTGGAACCCGTGGGCGAAGTCGCTCGGGTGGCCGACGAAGGGCACCCCGAGCTCCTTGGCGGCCTCCGCGACGCGGGCGACGTCGTCGATGAAGAGGATCTGGTCGAAGCGGAGCCCGAGGTCCCGCGTCAACTCGCGTACCCCGGGCCGGAAGTCGTTGGTGCACACATAGCCGGGCGCGTCGAAGAGATGCGCCTGCTCCCGCAGGTGCAGGTCGAAGTGGGACGCGTCGAGCCCGCCGTAGCAGACCGTCCGCAGCCCCAGTTCCCGCAGCCGCACCAGCAGCTCGGTGGCGCCGTCGAGCAGGCGCAACGGGTGCTCGGCCAGATGGGCGGCACGCTCCTCGAAGTAGGCCGCGAGCACGTCCTCGGGGCTCCAGGAGAGTCCGGCCGCGGCCCCGAGGGCCTTGGCGGCGGTGAGCTGGGTCTGGGAGAAGATCTCCCGCTCCACCTCGGCGTCGTAGTGGCCGCCGCGACGGGTGATGAACCGGTGGATGACCGGGCTGAACGTGTCGTTCAGCAGCACGCCGTCGATGTTGACGGCGGCGACGGATATCTGACGCAGGTGTTCCACGGAGTCTCCAAGGGACAGCCGATCGGCGGGCCGGGCATATCGGAACGAATCGCGCGCGGATGGTGACGCGATCACCCGAACCGGCGTCTCGGATACCCGAGAAACAAACCTGGCGGTACAGATTTCCGGCAGCTGGAAGATACCCGAAGCCACCTCACTCGTGAACCCTCGGGTCTCATGAGTCGGACATCTGCCGTTCTGACAGGCGTCGTTGAACACGGGCAGACTCGAAGGCCCTCCCCCTTTCCCCGCGTCGACCTGACAGAACCGTACCCGCGCCCTTGCGAAACGTACCGAGGGGTTCGTAACTTCCGCGGTGCTGGTTGCCCGAATCTCCTTAGTAGGCCCTTAGTAGAGGGATCTCATGCTGCAGACGTCCGCCCCGACCGACATCGTGGACACGGAAGCCTTCCAGGGGCTCACCACGACGGCTCCCCGTGAGTACGTTCACCGGGCCGCGCTCGCCGAGGTCTTTCTCACTGCCGACTGGTCCCGTACGGACGAGGCGCACTTCACGCTCAGCGCCCAGTGGCCGCGTGGACACTCCTTCTTCGGCCCGGTCGGCGGCTCGCACTACGACCCGATGCTGGCCGCCGAAACGATCCGTCAGGTGGGTGCGCTGCTCGCCCACGCGGGCTTCGACGTGCCGCTGGGCCACCAGTTCCTGATGTGGGAGCTCAACTACCGCGTGATGCCCGCGATGCTGCCGGTCGGCGGGGCGCCCGCCGATCTGCGCCTCGACGTCACCTGCACCGACATCCGCCGCCGCGCCGGCCGGCTGGCCGGGCTGAGCTACGAGGTCGTGGTCAGCGAGCAGGGCCGGACGCTCGCCACCGGCAACGCCCGCTACACCTGCACCAGCCCCGAGGTCTACCGCCGACTGCGCGCCGACCGCCTCGCCGAGGCGGCGACCGCCCAGGAGCCGCCCACCGCGGCCGTGGAGCCGCGGTCCGTCGGCCGGCTCAGCGAGTTCGACGTCGTGCTCACGCCGACCGAGCGCGCCGACCGCTGGCAGCTGCGCGTCGACACCCGCCACCCCGTCCTCTTCGACCACCCCGGCGACCACATCCCCGGCATGGTCCTGCTGGAGGCGGCCCGCCAGGCCGTCCAGACACTGACACCCGTCGGCCGGCCGGTGCTGCCGGTGGCGATGGACTCCACCTTCCACCGGTACGCCGAGTTCGGCAGCCCCTGCTGGATCGAGACCGAGCCGGCCGTGGACTACCCGGGCAGCCCGGAGCGACTGATCCGGGTGACCGGCCGCCAGGACGACGAGATCCTCTTCACCGCCATCACCACGGTCGCGGAACTCCCTTCCTGACCGATCAGTTCAGGGACGCGGCGATCAGCAGCCCGAACGCGGCGGTGATCAGCACCGTACGGACCGCGTGGAAGGCGTTCCAACGCTTCTCGAAGGCCGCGCGGACCGCGGACGGATCCACCCCCGTCCGCTCCGAGGCGGCCAGCGCGTTGTTCAGCGGAACGTTGCCGCCCATCGTGATCAGGTGGTTGACCACGGCGCAGACGAGACCGGCCAGGACCAGCCACTTCTGGGTGTCCGAGCGCCCGTCGACCGGCACGAAGAACGCGGCGACCGGGAAGGCCACGACACCCAGGAACACGATCAGGAACACCGGCTTGGGAACGTACTCGTTGATCCGCCGCATCGCGTCGACGAACTCCGCGTCCCCGAGCCGGGCGAGCGCGGGCATGATCCCGGTCATGAAGATCAGCATGAACCCGGCATAGAGGCCGGTGGAACCGACGGCGAGGGCAAGCAGCAGGGTGGCCATGGCCCCATCATGACGGGATCCACGGCCACCGCGCAGCAGTTGTGGATCAGCCGGAGTACGGATCGCCCGATTCCGCGCCGCCGTCCCTCACCAAGAGCTTGTCCGCCTGCCGGATCGCCTCCGTCAGCTCCCGTACCACCTTGGAACCCGACCGCTGCGCGATCGCCTCCGAGCGCTCCGCGAGCTCGGTGAGCCTCGGCGCGCCCGGCATGTCGCCGCCCCGCAACCGGTCGGCGAAGTAGGCGGTGACGGCGGTCAGCTGAAGGCTGTCGTGGCCCGGGGCCCAGAGCGAGGAGGTGAGCGCGCTCGTCCCGACGCTCCCGGTGTTCTCGTGCGGGGCGCGGTTCTTCGGGTCGAGCCAGCGGACCGTGGCGGTGGCCAGCGGCCCGGTGCTGCCGGACCGGGTCTTCACCGCGTACAGCGCGGTGACGGTGTGCCCCGCCCCCACCTCGCCGCCGTCGACCTTGTCGTTGCGGAAGTCCTCGTCGGCGACCTCCCGGTTCTCGTAGCCGATCAGCCGGAACCGCTCGACGGTCTTCGGGTCGAAGGCGACCTGCGCCTTGGCGTCGCGGGCACGCAGCTCGATGTTCGTGGGCAGTTGGTCCACGAAGACCTTGCGCGCCTGCTCGATGGTGGAGACGTACGTGGTGTGCCCGTCGCCCTTGTCGGCGAGCTGCTCCATGAACGCGTCGCCGTAGTCGCTGCCGACGCCGACGCCGAAGAGGGTGATCCCGTACTCCCTGCGCTCCTTGTCGATCCGGTCGAGGATCGACTGCGCGTCGGTGTCGCCGGTGTTGGCGAGGGCGTCGGAGAGCAGCACGACCCGGTTGGTGGCGCCCTTGCGGTGCCCCTCGACGGCGACGTCGTAGCCGGTGCGTACGCCGGCCTCCACGTTGGTCGAGGAGGTGGTCCTCAGCTCGTCGACGATTCCGTGGATCCGCTCGCGCTGCCCCTTGACCTTCGTCATCGGGAGCCGGGTCTCGGCCTCGTTGCTGAAGGTGACGAGCGCGACCGAGTCGTCGTCGCGGAGCTCGTCGGTGAGGATGCCGAGGGACTCCTTGACCAGATCGAGCCGGCCGGTCTCCGCCATCGAGCCGGAGATGTCGACGACGAAGGTCAGGGCGGCGGGCGGGCGTTCGCCCTTCCGGTCCGCTGCGGCGGTGGCGAGCCCGACCCGGACGAGCGACCAGCCGTCGTCCCCGGTCCGTGCCCCGTCGATCGTCACGCTGAAGCCGTCCCCCTCGGGACGGGGATAGTCCGGCCGGAAGCTGTTGACGAACTCCTCGGGCCGTACGGACGTCGGGTCGGGCAGCCGTCCCTCGGAGAGGGTGCGCCGGGCGTAGCCGTACGAGGCGGTGTCCACGTCCAGGGCGAAGGTGGAGAGCCAGTCGGCGGGCGGCCGGGAGCGCTGCTCGCCCTCGGGGGCGTCGTCCTGGCGTGCGTCGGGGCTTGCGTCCTGACGGGCGTCCGGGGCGCGGTGGCCGCCCCCTCGCCCGTCCGCGCTCTGACGGCTGTTCTCTCCGGCCCCGCACCCGGTCAGAAGCAGCCCGGCGGCCAGGATCCCGGCGGCGAGCCGCGCCCTGTGGCGTCGCTTCATGTCATCTCCCCCTCAAGTTGGAGCACTTGTGAATGTGACGTCCGAGGAGGCCGAAAGGAGCAGACGAAGGAGTTGCGGATGGATCTCAATGCGGCAACGGCGGCCGGGGCGGCCTCCCGTGGCATGGACTCGCCATCCTTTTCAACAGGGGTTGTCACCGTGTGCAGTCACATGCGTACATGGAGTGGCACACCGATCGGGCGGGGGTGGTCAGCGGTGGCAGAGACTGCGGGCTCCGTGATGCTCGCGCGATCGGCGATGAGCAGGGCCATACCCGAGGCACAGCGGCCACCGGGGCGCCCCGTCCGCGGCACGCGGCGGATCAGCGCCGCGCTGGCCGGACTCGCCGCCTCGACGCGGCACGAACTGCTGACCTTCGACGACCCGGCCGCCTCCGCGGGCCGTGCGATCCCCGAGCCGTTCCTGGAACTGGCAGGAGCGTGCATGCGGGCCGCGGCGGAGCGGGCCCCGGAGGTCAGACGGATCGTGCCGCGGCACGCCCTGCCGCATGTGGCGGGCGCGGTCGGGGCACCGGGGCGGGCCCGTCTCACGGACTCGATCCCCTTCAAGATGATCGTCGTCGACCGTACGGTGGCGGCGGTCCCGCTCGATCTGGAGCTGCTGTACAACGGGCTGCTGTTGATCCGCGACCCGGTCGTCGTGCAGGCCCTGGTCCGCGCCCATCACATCAGTTGGGACGCGGGCGAGGAGCTGGTCGGCGCCACCACCCCGCCGCGCGAGCTCCCCGCCCAGCTCCGCCCGGTCCTCGAAGCGCTCCTCGCCGGCCTCACGGACGAGACGGCCGCCGCCCGCCTCGGCATGTCCGGCCGGACCTACAGCCGCCGGGTCGGTGAGCTGTTGCACGCCCTGGGCACGACG
>NZ_JBHJTL010000168.1:0-7922 GCF_042264065.1 Streptomyces sp. NPDC056222
GCCCCGGACTTCCGGGGCGGCCGCCTTCGTACGTGTGGCGCCGTGTGCGTCTCACATGCGCGGTACGGGCTCCCCGCTCGCGTCCACGACCGCTCGGCCGCCCAGAGGCTGCTCCAGGGTCACCGTGCGGGTGACCTCCACCGCGATGGCGATGCATGCCCGTCCCGGGTCGATCGGCCGCTCGGTCACCCGTACGGCGACCTTGTCGGCCCGCTCCTCGGCCGCCGCGGTGTACTCGCTGCACACCCCGCCCCAGAAGGTCACCGACAGCTTCGTGCCGGTGCCGTCGACCCGGTACGACGTGAGCTGCCGCTCGGGCACCGTTCCCTCGCCCGGATGCTGCGTCGGGGGCGGCGTCGGACTGGGCTTCGCCGGGGGCGCCAGATGCTCCGGAGCCACCGCCGTGCGTACGACCGTGTACGGCTTCGCGCCGGGCTCCGCCTCCACCGTGAACAGCCACGACGGCACGAGCGCCCGCTCGCCGTCCACGAACTGCGACGCGAGGCCGAAGACCGCGCCCGTGACCGCCAGCTCCTTCGGCTTCGCGTCCGGCTTGCAGGTCGTCGCCGGAGTGTCCGCGCCGCCCTCCATGCCGGCCGGCGGATCCGTCGCACAGCCGCCGATACCGATCGAGCCCGGCCCGGAGGACGCCTTGTTCAGCTCCTCCAGCGCCTTCTCCGCCCCGATCACCGGATAGCTGTCGCCCTTCACCGGGTCCTTCAACTGCCCGCTGCCCGAGACCAGTTCACCGCCGGGACCGACATGGATCCCGGTCGACCAGCCATATGTCGGCAGCCCGCCCACGACCGGATCGGCGTTGACCACGCGTACCGAGCCCATCAGCTGGGAGGTGTCCAGCTTGGCGTCCTCCTGGCCGATCGCCTTCAGTACGGGAGTGGCCGCCGCCCTCGCCGCCGCCTCGCTCACCGGCCCACCGCTCGGGGGCTTCGCCTCGCCCGGCGGCGGGCATGCCTTGCCCTTCAGACAGGTGTCGCCGACCGGGCCCCCGTCGTACCGCGAGAAGGTCCAGCTGCCCGGGGCCTCGGCGGCCACGTCGAGCCGCAGCCCGGAGCCGTCCTTCTCCGGCGCGATCTTCCAGACCCCGCCCTCGAGGCGCGGCGCGCCCGCGATGCCCAGTGCCTGCGCCAGCCGGGTCACCTCCGCCGAGGTGACCCGGCCGTCCGGCCGGTGGACCGCGGCCGAGGAGGGCCCTTGGGGCAGGTCGCCCTTGGCCTTGTAGACGGCGCCACCGCCGTTGGGGTCGGGCTCACCCGGTGCGATACCGGGCCCGCCGTCGTCGCCGCTCCTGCCGTCGAGCTTCAGCGGCGGGGGAGCGGCCGCCCCGGCGGGCCGGGTGGCATCGCCGTCGGTCGCCGTAGCGGCGAGATACACCCCGCCGCCTCCGACGAGCAGGACGCTCGCCGCCACCGAGGCGACGAGCATCGGCCGGTGCCGCATCCGCCGGTTCTCCGTACCGCTCACCACATCGCTCCTTCGTCCCTGACCCGGAAGGCATCTCCCCGGGAGACATCAGTGGGACGGAATGGGCGAGCGGGTGGTTCCGTCCCTCAGTCGCCGTATTCCGAGGTGGCGTCGATCAGCCGCGCCGAGGCGGGTGGGACGACGACGCCGTGGATGAGCGCGGGGGAGACGGGGGCGGGGGCGTCAGCTGCGGGAACCACCCAGTGGGGGGCCATGCGGGCACTGTCGCCGCGCAGCTGGGCCAGGCTGAACTCGGACTCCTGATGCTCACGAGGAGCGGGGTACGTGGACATACGCGCACCGTACGCACGCCATGACTCCGGGGAAAAGACCTACTCTGGGGTAGTTTCCACTGTTCGGCAGCGCGCCTCCCACCCGGTAGCGTGAACTGTCAACCCCTTTCCGTCCCGCAGGAGCGCCCAGCCGTGCGTATCGCAGTCACCGGCTCCATCGCCACCGACCACCTCATGACCTTCCCCGGCCGGTTCGCAGACCAGCTCGTAGCGGACCAGCTCCACACGGTCTCCCTCTCCTTCCTCGTCGACAATCTCGACATCAGAAGGGGAGGCGTCGGCCCGAACATCTGCTTCGGCATGGGCCAGCTCGGCGGCAACCCGATCCTGGTGGGGGCCGCGGGCTACGACTTCGACGAGTACCGCGCCTGGCTCGACCGCCACGGCGTGGACACCGGATCGGTGCGGATCTCCGAGGTCCTGCACACCGCCCGGTTCGTCTGCACCACGGACAAGGACCACAACCAGATCGGCTCCTTCTACACCGGCGCGATGAGCGAGGCCCGGCAGATCGAGCTGAAGTCGGTCGCCGACCGCGTCGGCGGCCTCGACCTGGTCCTGATCGGCGCCGACGACCCCGAGGCGATGCTGCGCCACACCGAGGAGTGCAAGACGCGCGGGATCGCCTTCGCCGCGGACTTCTCGCAGCAGATCGCGCGGATGGGCGGCGACGAGATCCGCACCCTCCTCGACGGTGCGACCTACCTCTTCTCCAACGAGTACGAGAAGGGCCTCATCGAGTCCAAGACGGGCTGGAGCGACGCGGAGATCCTGGACCGGGTCGGCCACCGGGTCACCACCCTCGGCTCGCGCGGTGTCCGCATCGAGCGCGCGGGCGAGCCGGCCATCGAGGTCGGCTGCGCGGAGGAGGACGCCAAGGTCGACCCGACGGGCGTCGGCGACGCGTTCCGCGCGGGCTTCCTGACCGGTCTGTCCTGGGGCGTCAGCCTGGAGCGCGCGGCCCAGGTCGGCTGCATGCTCGCGACGCTGGTGATCGAGACCCTGGGCACCCAGGAGTACACGCTGCGCCGCGCGAACTTCATGGAGCGCTTCACCAAGGCGTACGGCGACGAGGCCGCGGCCGAGGTCCAGGCGCACCTGGCCTGACGCCGAGCGCTCTCGGTCCCGCACCCCCGGGGCCCGGACGGCTCACGCCGCCCGGGCCCCGGGGGCAGGGGTGGCGGAGTTCTACGCCACCCGCCGCACCACGTAGGCCGTGCCGCCCTTCGGGGACGCCTCCTCGCCCACGTACTCCTGGCCACGCATCTCGCACCACGCCGGGATGTCCAGACGGGCCGCCTCGTCGTCGGCGAGCACCGTGACCGTCCCGCCGACGGGGACGTCGTCGATCACCTTCGCCAGTTCGATGACCGGGATCGGGCAGCGCTTGCCCAGCGCGTCCACCACGAGCGAGCCCGCGGACCCCGCGCTGGTCACCGCCTCCGGGGCGCCCAGCCGCTCCCGTACCCCCGCGACCACGCCCGGCAGCACCTCCAGGAAGCGGTCCACGTCCGCCTCCGGTGTCCCGATCGGCAGCGACACCCGGACGTTGCCCTCGCTCAGCACCCCCATCGCGCGCAGTACATGGCTGGGCGTCAGCGTCGAGCTGGTGCACGACGAACCGGACGAAACGGAGAAACCTTCCCGGTCCAGCTCGTGCAACAAGGTCTCCCCGTCGACATAGAGACAGGAGAAGGTGACGAGATGGGGGAGTCGGCGCACCGGGTCACCCACCACCTCCACATCGGGCACGAGCGCCGGCACCCGCGCGCGGATCCGGTCCACCAGACCCCGCAGCCGTGTCGCCTCGGCCGCCGCCTCCGCCCGCACCGCCCGAAGCGACGCCGCGGCGGCCACGATCGCCGGCAGGTTCTCGAAACCGGCCGCCCGCCCCGACTCCCGTTCGTCCGCGGGCCCTTGGGGCGCGAACCGCACCCCCTTCCGTACCGCGAGCAGCCCGACCCCCGACGGTCCGCCCCATTTGTGCGCACTCGCGGCGAGCAGCGACCAGCCGCCCTCCACCGGTCCCCACCCCAGCGACTGCGCCGCGTCGACGAGCAGCGGCACCCCCGCCTCCCGGCACGCCTCCGCGACTTCGGCCACCGGCTGCGCCGTCCCCACCTCGTGGTTGGCGGACTGCAGACACGCCAGGGCCGTCCCCTCCGTCAGAGCCGCGGCGAACGCCGAGGGGTCGACCGCGCCGGACCGGTCCACCGGGACCTCCGTCAGCGACCCGCCCGCCGCCGCGTGCGCCTCGCCCGCGTGCAGGACGGAGGAGTGTTCGACCGCCGACACCACGAGCCGCGTTCCGACACGCCGACGCCCCGCGAGGGCGCCGGAAATTCCGGAGTGAACCGCGCGCGTCCCCGAAGGAGTGAACACCAACTCGTCGGGGCGGCAGCCGACCGCCTCCGCCGCGGCCTCCCGCGCCGCGTCCAGGAGCAGCCGGGCCCGGCGCCCCTCGCGGTAGAGCCGGGCCGGGTCGGCCCAGCCCTCGTCCAGGGAGGCGAGCAGCGCCTGGCGGGCGACGGGGTGCAGTGGGGCGGAGGAGGCGGCGTCGAAGTAGGGCACCGGACAAAGCTAGCCTCCCGTCCCCCAAGGCCCCGTCAGATGCCCGGCCCGCACCGCCGATCGCGCGTCCGGGACCCCTCGGAGACCCTCCGCGGAATGGTCCCGTCCATCCCTTCGGGGAGTCGGACGGCGCGTTGGGCACCCTCCCCGCGCGACCCCAAATAGCGTCCAGTAGGGTTTGGTCCGCATAAACATCCAAACCCCTGCCCGCGGCCGGGGCGGCGACCGACCAGCGAGACGGCCGTAGCCGACCAGCGCGGGCCGAGACTCTCGGGAAGGCGCTACGTGAGTCCCAACGGCTCCGACCTCCCCCGCAGCCAAGGCGCGGGTGGTACCCCCACGTCTCGGCGCCCGATGCGGCGGAAGCTGCCGCAGGTGCTGACTGCGGGCCTGATCCTGGCGACAGCCACTGGCTGCTCGTACAACTGGGAAAACTTCCCTCGCCTTGGTATGCCCACCCCCGTCACGGAAGAGGCTCCCATGATCCTCTCCCTCTGGCAGGGCTCGTGGGCGGCTGCGCTCGTCACGGGCGTGCTGGTGTGGGGGCTGATCCTGTGGTCCGTCATCTTCCACCGGCGCAGCCGCACCAAGGTCGAAGTACCGCCGCAGACGCGGTACAACATGCCCATCGAGGCGCTGTACACGGTCACTCCGCTCATCATCGTGTCGGTGCTCTTCTACTTCACCGCGCGCGACGAGTCGAAGCTCCTGTCGCTCGCCGACAAGCCGGCCCACACCATCAACGTGGTCGGCTACCAGTGGAGCTGGGGCTTCAACTACATCGAGAACGTGCCGGGTGTGACGGGTGACGCGCAGACGGCCCCGAACCTCCTCGCCATTCCGGACAAGTACCGGGAGGACTTCCCGGCGAACGCCGGCGGTGTCTACGAGGCCGGCATCCCCGGTGACCGGAACCCGCAGACCGGCAACCCGGGCCCGACCCTGGTGCTGCCCGAGGGTGAGAAGGTCCGGTTCGTCCTGACCTCCCGTGACGTCATCCACTCCTTCTGGGTGGTCCCCTTCCTGTTCAAGCAGGACGTCATCCCGGGTCACACCAATGTCTTCGAGGTGACTCCGAACCGGGAGGGCACCTTCATGGGCAAGTGTGCCGAGCTCTGCGGTGTCGACCACTCCCGGATGCTCTTCAACGTCAAGGTGGTCTCTCCGGAGCGCTACCAGCAGTACCTGAAGGAACTGGCGGAGAAGGGGCAGACCGGCTACATCCCGTCTGGAATCGAGCAGACGGACCCGGCCAGGAATGCGGAGAAGAACCAACTGTGAGCATCCTCAACGAACCCCAGGGTGCGGCCGCGGCTGAGGACTCGTACGAGAACGAGCTCCCGGTTCGGCGCAAGCAGCCCGGCAACGTCGTGGTGAAGTGGCTGACGACCACCGACCACAAGACGATCGGCACGCTGTACCTCGTCACGTCGTTCGTCTTCTTCTGCATCGGCGGTCTGATGGCGCTCTTCATGCGCGCCGAGCTGGCCCGTCCGGGCACGCAGATCATGTCGAACGAGCAGTTCAACCAGGCGTTCACGATGCACGGCACGATCATGCTGCTGATGTTCGCGACGCCGCTGTTCGCCGGATTCGCGAACTGGATCATGCCGCTGCAGATCGGCGCGCCCGACGTGGCGTTCCCGCGGCTGAACATGTTCGCGTACTGGCTGTACCTCTTCGGCTCGATCATCGCGGTGGCCGGCTTCCTCACCCCGCAGGGTGCGGCCGACTTCGGCTGGTTCGCCTACTCCCCGCTGTCGGACGCCGTCCGCTCGCCGGGCGTCGGCGCCGACATGTGGATCATGGGTCTGGCCTTCTCCGGCTTCGGCACGATCCTCGGCTCGGTCAACTTCATCACCACGATCATCTGCATGCGCGCTCCGGGCATGACGATGTTCCGCATGCCGATCTTCACCTGGAACGTGCTGCTGACCGGTGTCCTGGTCCTGCTCGCCTTCCCGGTGCTGGCCGCCGCGCTCTTCGCGCTGGAGGCCGACCGCAAGTTCGGCTCGCACATCTTCGACGCGTCCAACGGTGGCGCGCTGCTGTGGCAGCACCTCTTCTGGTTCTTCGGACACCCCGAGGTGTACATCATCGCGCTGCCGTTCTTCGGCATCGTCTCCGAGGTCATCCCGGTCTTCAGCCGCAAGCCGATGTTCGGCTACATCGGTCTGATCGCCGCGACGATCGCGATCGCCGGTCTCTCCGTGACCGTGTGGGCCCACCACATGTACGTCACCGGAGGCGTCCTCCTACCGTTCTTCTCCTTCATGACGTTCCTCATCGCCGTACCGACAGGCGTGAAGTTCTTCAACTGGATCGGAACGATGTGGAAGGGCTCGTTGTCCTTCGAGACACCGATGCTCTGGACGATCGGCTTCCTGGTCACCTTCACCTTCGGTGGTCTGACCGGCGTCATCCTGGCCTCGCCGCCGATGGACTTCCACGTCTCCGACTCGTACTTCGTCGTCGCGCACTTCCACTACGTCGTCTTCGGCACCGTGGTCTTCGCGATGTTCGCCGGCTTCCACTTCTGGTGGCCGAAGTTCACGGGCAAGATGCTGGACGAGCGGCTCGGCAAGATCACGTTCTGGACGCTGTTCATCGGCTTCCACGGCACGTTCCTGGTGCAGCACTGGCTGGGTGCCGAGGGTATGCCGCGTCGTTACGCGGACTACCTCGACGCCGACGGCTTCACCGCGCTGAACACGATCTCGACGATCTCCTCGTTCCTGCTCGGACTGTCGATCCTGCCCTTCCTCTACAACGTGTGGAAGACCGCCAAGTACGGCAAGAAGATCGAGGTCGACGACCCGTGGGGCTACGGCCGCTCGCTCGAGTGGGCGACGTCCTGCCCGCCGCCGCGGCACAACTTCCTCACCCTGCCGCGGATCCGTTCCGAATCCCCGGCGTTCGACCTGCACCACCCTGAGATCGCGGCGGTCGACCAGCTCGAGAACAAGCCGCACGAGGCCGTGGCCCTCACGGGTGGCAAGGAGGCCGGCAAGTGAAGTTCCAGGGCAGGTTGTTCATCTGGCTGAGCATCTTCGTGCTCGCCATGGCCATCCTCTACGGCGTGTGGTCGAAGGAGCCGGTCGGTACGACGGCGCTGTTCCTGGCCTTCGGTCTCTGCATCATGGTCGGCTACTACCTGGCCTTCACGGCCCGGCGTGTCGACGAGATGGCCATGGACAACAAGGAGGCCGACGTCGCGGACGAGGCCGGCGAGGTGGGCTTCTTCGCCCCCCACAGCTGGCAGCCGCTGTCGCTGGCCATAGGAGGTGCGCTCGCCTTCCTCGCCGTCGCGATGGGCTGGTGGATCCTGTACTTCTCGGCTCCGCTGATCCTGGTCGGTCTGTTCGGCTGGGTGTTCGAGTTCTACCGCGGTGAGAACCAGAACCAGTAGCGGAAGCAGCACCCCGTAACACCCCGAGGGGGGGGGGGGCCGGCGGGCCCCCCCGGGGGCGGGCCCCCCGGGGGGGGCCGGCGCCCCCCGGGGGGGCGGGGGGGGCCCCCCCCACGGCCGAGGGTTTCTACCGCGTGCGGAACGGCATGGCGCCCGTCATCGCCCGT
>NZ_JBHJTL010000169.1:0-7797 GCF_042264065.1 Streptomyces sp. NPDC056222
ATCCGTCCCGGGGGGGTCCGCCCCCCGCGCCCCCGCGCCATATCCCCGGCGCGCTCCCGACGCAGATCCACCCGCCCCGGGGTACCGCCGATGCCGACGGCGTCTTTCGGCGCGGCGGTCAGTGCCCGCCGCGCCGAGGCCAGCCAGGCCGTACGGGGGAAGGCGGCCGGGTCCGGCTTGCCCTGGACCAGGTCGTACGGGAGCGCTCGTACCGTGTCCCTCCGCGCCCCCTCCGGCTCCGGCACCGCGACGTGCTCGGCGACCCGTGTCCCCGATCCCTGCCGCGAGGACAGCCATCCTTCGGCGACCAGCTCCGCGTACGCGTCGGCGACGGTGTTGCGGGCGACGCCCAGATCGGCGGCGAGCGACCGGTAGGGCGGCAGGCGCGTCCCCGCGGCCAGCCGCCCGCTCCGTACCGCCTCGCGCAGCGCCCGGATGAGCACGGCCCTTCGGCTGCCGGCCCCGGTCAGCTCCAGATGCAGATCGACCCCGAGAACCTCGGCGACCTCGCTCCCCTCGCTCACGCGCCCACTCCGGCCGCGTCCAGGACGGCGGCCATGTCGCCTTCGGGGAGTGCGGAGGTGGCGGAGACTCCGCTCGGAGCCGATGAGTGCACGGCGACCATGAATTCCCTACCCCTGTGTCGTTCACCAGCCTGGTGGGCCACTCCTACGGCGCCTGGATCGCGCTTCGGTACGCCCTGAACGCCCCGGCCCGCGTCGACCGGCTCGTCCTCCTCGACCCCACGAACTGCTTCACCGGCTTCAGTCCGCGTTATCTGCTCCGGGCCCTTCCGATGCTGTTGCGCCCCACCCCTGCCCGGAACGCCGCGTTCCTGCGGTGGGAGACCGGCGGCGCGGAACTCGACCCGCGGTGGTGGCATCTGGCCGCACTGGCCGCGGACTTCCCGGCCGCCCGCCCGGTCGCCGGCCCGCGTCCCAGGCCCGCGCGGCTGCGCACCCTGAAGCCGCCGACGCTGCTCCTGCTCGCCGAGCGCAGTCGCGCCCACGACATCGCCGAGGTGGCGGCCCGGGCGCGGGCGGCCCTCCGCGACGTGGAGACGGCGACGCTGCCGAAGGCCACGCACCACACCCTGCCGGTGGGGTCCCCGCCGGAGACGTACGACCGCGTCGCGGGCTTTCTGGCGTCGGAGTGACGACGTCGGCGTGCGGCACATCGGCGAAGAGGGCAGCAGCAAGGCGTCAGGCATCAACTGGCGACGTCAGCGGGACAACGCGTCCCGCACCGCCTCCTCCGTCCGCCCCACGACGGCCGTGCCGTCCTCCGCCGTGATGATCGGCCGCTGGATGAGCTTGGGGTGCGCGGCGAGCGCCTCCACCCACCGGTCCCGGTTCGCCTCGTCGCGAGGCCAGTCCTTCAGGCCCAGCTCCTTGGCATCGGCCTCCCCGGTCCGCGTGATGTCCCACGGTTCGAGTCCGAGCCGCTGCAGAACGGCCCGGATCTCGTCCGGGTTCGGCACGTCCTCCAGGTAGCGGCGCACCGTGTATTCGGCGCCCTCCGCGTCGAGCAGACTGATCGCGCTGCGGCACTTGGAACAGGCGGGATTGATCCAGATCTCCATGCGCCACACGGTACCCCCTCCGCCCTGCTCCACCACCCCCCAAACCCTGTCTGGCCAGGGGCGATTGTCAGTGGGGCCGCCTAAAATAGGGGGTGAAGGTGAGGGTCCCGGGGAGGGCCCGCACCCAGTTTTCGCCAGGAGGTCGCCCATGGCTCTCGCCGTGATCCGGACACCGTCCCTCGAACCCTGGAAGCCCCTCCGGAAGAGGCCGCTCCCCGCGGGCCGTCCCCGCGAGTGGTACATCGCCCACAACCGCCGGCTGAAGGCCATGCGCCTCGCGATCGTCCTGCTCGACGCGGGTGTCCACGACCCCGCGAAGGCCGGCAACGCGAAGATACGCACCACGGCCGAACTGCTCGGCATCCACCCGCCGTCCGACACCACCTGCCGCATGGTCCGCGCCCTGATCCGCTACGGCCGCTGATCCGGCCGCACCACCCTGCCCGAACGGGCCGTCACCCCGACCCAGGGGCGGCGGCCCGTTCGCAACTCGACTGGTGGGAGGCCTACTTGGGGACGGGCGAGTGGACCTGCTGCCGGCCCTCCGCCGACCTCCCGCCGATATGATCTCCGCGTAGACGTAAGGCCGTTCGGGCCCGGGAGGGACGGCCGCCCGGGGCGACGGGGGACGAGGGGGCACACCGGTGGACAACGCCGTGGAGTTGGCGGACATCATCGCTCAGCTGCGCCACGACCTGAGCCGCGCCATGGCGGAGGGCGAAGGCACCGACCTGCGCTTCCAGGCGGAACAGATCGAGCTGGAGCTGACCGTGGGCGTGGAGCGGAGCCGGGAGCCCGGGGTGAAGGTCCGGTTCTGGGTGTTCGACGCCGGAGCCACCGCGCGCAAGGCGACCACCGACACCCAGCGGCTCACCCTGACCCTGAAGCCGGTACGACCCGACGCACCGGACCGCTCGGTCCTGATCTCCGGTGACGAACTGCTCGGTGAGGACTGATCGCACCATGCCCGAAACCAGCAGGCGCGCCGCCGGCGGACTCGACCCGCACCGAATCGCCGAGGTCATCGTCACCACGCCGGCCGGCCGCCGGCGCGGCTCGGGCTACCGGGTCACCGACACGACGGTGCTCACCGCCGCGCATGTCGTGACCGGCTCAGCCGGGACCCGGGTCCGTTTCGACGTGGACCGGCCCGGACAGTGGGAGGCACCGGCGGACGTGGCCTGGTACGACGCCGGCAGCGACGTGGCCGTCCTGACCTTCGCACCGCCGCCGGACGCCCCGGCCGTCGAGCCCGCGCCGTTCGGGCGCATCACCTCGGACCACCACGCCGTCGTCGCCGTCCACGCCGCGGGCTTCCCGCTGTGGAAGCAGCGCCGCCGACCGGACGGCGGACAGTTCCGGGAACTCCACCAGACCGACGGCACCGTCGCGGCCCTGTCCAACCTCAGGACGGGCACGCTGGAGATCACCGTCGCACCGGCCGGAGCCGACCCCAACCCCCAGGTGTCGCCGTGGTCGGGGATGTCGGGTGCGGCGGTGTGGGCCGGAGACCTCGTCGTCGGCGTGGTCGCCGAGCACCACCGCTGGGAAGGATCGGGGCGGCTGACCGCCGCCCGGATCGACCACGCGCTGCTCCCGCCCGGCGCACCGCCCCCGGCCGAGCCGGCCGCGCTGCTGGCCGTCGACGACCCCCGGGCGCTGCCCGAAGCGGGCACCGAACGGCCGGGCGCGCACGGACCGCACCAGGAGGAACCGGCCGCGAGCAGCACCCCGGCCCGGTCCAAGGTGATCGGGCTGCCGGTCGCCCACGGCATCGAGCTGTTCAAGAACCGCACCCGCGAACTCGACCTGATCGGCGGCCACCTCGGCGATCCCGCCATCCGCATGGTGACGGTCACAGGGCGCCGGGGCATGGGCAAGAGCGCGCTCGCCGCCAAGCTCATGGACCGCCTCGACCAGGGCGAATGGCCCGGCCACACCGGGGCGCCGCTCCCGTCGGGACTCGTCAACCTCAGCACACGTACGTCGGGCATCTCCCTGGAGCGCCTCTACTTCGACTGCGCCCAGCTGCTCGGCGGCGAACACGAGACCCACCTGCGCGAGGTCTGGGCCGCCCAGCTGCCCGTCCAGGACAAGCTCGACGAGCTGTTCGCAGCGATGGGCGACCGGCTGTTCGTCATCCTGATGGACAACTTCGAGGACCTCCTCCACGACGACGGCCGGATCCGGGACGAGGAGGTGGCGATCTTCCTCGACTGCCTCTTCCGGGCCAGATCCACCCCGCGCCTCCTGGTCACGACACAGGTACCGGTACGTCTGGCGCCCGAGCTGCGCCGTTTCGTCGCCCAGGTCGACCTCGCCGAGGGGCTGCACCCCGCCGAGTCCGTCGCGCTGCTGCGTGAACTGGACCGCGACGGCAGCCTCGGTGTCGCGCACCTGCCCGACCAGGAGCTGCTCCAGGCCGCCGTCCGTGTGCACGGCGTCCCCCGCGCCCTGGAGCTCCTGGTCGGTGCGATGGCCGACGACGACATGATGCTGCCCACCCTGCAGGACGTCCTGGCCGACTACGCCCAGCGCCGTGACGTGGTCGAGGGCCTCGTCCAGGACCGCCACCGCCAGCTCGACGCCGGCAGCCGTACGGTCGTCGGCGTCCTCGCCGCGCTGCGCACCCCCGTACCGCAGCCGGTGATCCGGACGATCGTCGGCGGTCTCGATCCCACGCTCGACATCGCGCGCATCCTGACCCACCTGGTACGGATCCACCTGCTGTCGGTGGACCGCAGGCACCGCACCTTCGCCCTGCACCCGATGGACGCCGACCTGGCGTACGGCGAGCTGCCCGTGGACGGACCGACGGGGCGCACGGCCGTCGAGCGCCGGATCGCCGACTGGTACGCGAACATCGCCCCGCCCCGTCCGGCCTGGCAGACCGCGGACGACGTCCGGCCGCTGCGCCGGCAGTTCGATCATCTGGTGCGCGCCGGTGACGTCGACGCCGCCGCGATGGTCCTCGGCGAGATGGGGGAGTGGCTGGTCTGGCAGGGCTCGGTGCTCGGGGTGATCTCGATGCACCTGGCCATCGACGGCCGCCTCACCGACGACCGGGCTCGACTCGCCCACCTCGGCTCGTTCGGGCATGCCCGGTTGACGGCCGGGCCGATCAAGGACGCCGTCGAGCTGTTCACCGAGACGGCCGCCCTGGCGGAGCGTGTCGGCGATCGCCGGGCCCTCCAGAACGCCCAGTTCGGTCTCGGCGACGCCTACCGGCAGCTGGGCCGTCTCGACACCGCGGTGGGCCCGCTGGCCCGGGCCGGCGAGTTGGCGCACGAGATCGGCGACACCGAGCGCGAGGTGCACGCGATCCTGTCCCTGAGCCTCGCGTACAGCTCCTTGGGCGACGGGGAGACCGCTCTCGCCAGTGCCGACCGGTTGAGTGCCCTCGGTCAGGCGTCCGGGGACCTGCTCACGCAGGCGCGGGCGGGGAACGCCCGGACGATCGCGCTACTGACGCTCAGCCGCTGGGAGGAGACGATCACCGCCGGCGACCTGGCAGTCCGCGCGTACCGGGCGTCGGGCATCCCGGAGGGGATCAACAACGCCCTGAACGCCCAGGGCATCGCCCTGCTGGCGCTGGACCGGGTGGACGAGGCGGTGACCATGCTGAAGGCGGCGCTCGACGAGGCACTGCTGACGGAGAACCCCCGCGCCGAAGGCGTCTGCCTCTGCAACCTCGCCTGGGCCCACTGGCGCGACGGACAGTACGCGCAGGCGGCCGAGACAGCCGAGCGGGCGGCGGTCTCGCTGGGGATCGCGGGTGCGGCGGAAGCGGTGGCGGCCCAGGCCCTCGCGGAGGCCGCCCGCGCCCGCGCCGTACCCCGCCCCCGGGCCGCCGCCGAAGCCCTGGTCCGCGCGGCCGACGCTCTGGGAGGCAACGTCGAGGTGGTCGGCCCGGCATGGCTCGTCGCCCAGGCGGACCTCCTCCGCGCGGACGGCTGACGCCCTCCGGCGGTCACCGGCCGACAACGGCGAGGGCCGCCACCCCGATTCCGGGGTGGCGGCCCAAGCCGTCGATCAGTCCGCGATGTCGGTCCGCGATCTAGAGGTCGAAGTAGAGCTCGAACTCGTGCGGGTGCGGGCGCAGCTGGATCGGGGCGATCTCGTTGGTGCGCTTGTAGTCGATCCAGGTCTCGATCAGGTCGGAGGTGAAGACACCGCCGGCCTGCAGGTACTCGTTGTCCGCCTCGAGGGCGTCCAGGACCGCCGGGAGGGAGGTCGGGACCTGCTGGACGTTCGCGTGCTCCTCGGGAGCCAGCTCGTACAGGTCCTTGTCGATCGGCTCGGCCGGCTCGATCTTGTTCTTGACGCCGTCGAGGCCCGCGAGGAGCAGCGCCGAGAAGGCGAGGTACGGGTTCGAGGACGGGTCCGGCGCGCGGAACTCGACGCGCTTGGCCTTCGGGTTCGAGCCCGTGATCGGGATACGCATGGCGGCGGAGCGGTTGCGCTGCGAGTACACCATGTTGACCGGGGCCTCGAAGCCCGGGACCAGGCGGTGGTACGAGTTCACCGTCGGGTTGGTGAAGGCGAGCAGCGACGGGGCGTGCTTGAGGATGCCGCCGATGTAGTAGCGGGCGGTGTCCGAGAGGCCCGCGTAGCCGGTCTCGTCGTAGAACAGCGGGTCGCCGTTGGCCCACAGCGACTGGTGGACGTGCATGCCCGAGCCGTTGTCGCCGAAGATCGGCTTCGGCATGAAGGTCGCGGTCTTGCCGTTGCGCCAGGCGACGTTCTTCACGATGTACTTGAAGAGCATCAGGTCGTCGGCCGCGGCGAGCAGCGTGTTGAACTTGTAGTTGATCTCGGCCTGGCCGGCGGTGCCGACCTCGTGGTGCTGGCGCTCGACCTGGAGGCCGACGTTCTCCAGCTCCAGGGAGATCTCCGCGCGCAGGTCGGCGAAGTGGTCGACCGGCGGGGCCGGGAAGTAGCCGCCCTTGTAGCGGACCTTGTAGCCACGGTTGTCCTCGACCGCACCGGTGTTCCAGGCGCCGGCCTCGGAGTCGATGTGGTAGAAGCCCTCGTTGGCGGTGGTGTTGAAGCGCACCGAGTCGAAGACGTAGAACTCGGCCTCGGGGCCGAAGTACGCGGTGTCGGCGATGCCGGTGGAGGCGAGGTACGCCTCGGCCTTCTTCGCGATGTTGCGCGGGTCACGGCTGTACTGCTCGCCCGTGATCGGGTCGTGGATGAAGAAGTTGATGTTCAGCGTCTTGTCGCGGCGGAACGGGTCCAGACGGGCCGTCGACAGGTCGGCGCGCAGCGCCATGTCGGACTCGTGGATGGCCTGGAAGCCGCGGATCGACGAGCCGTCGAAGGCGAGCTCCTCGGACGGGTCGAACGCCGTCGCCGGGATCGTGAAGTGCTGCATCACTCCCGGAAGGTCACAGAAACGGACGTCGACCATCTTGACGTCGTTGTCCTTGATGAACTTCTTGGCCTCGTCGGCGTTCTGGAACATCCAACTCCTCCTACTCCCGGCCCGGGGAGGGGCGGGGTTGCAGCTCGGTCGTGCGGCCAGTGCGGTGGCACACGCTGGACCCGACCATAGGCAGACGGGATTTCTCAAGCATGACCCATTTGTTTCGCCCAAGTTAACCGGGGCGGCCGCGCTCGGCATCGCGAAGCGCCGTCCGTTCCTCACTTCGACCCGGGCCGAAGTGATCAAAAACGGGCGCAGTACCGTGGACGCGTGGACAACAGGCAAGCAATGGGATCGTGGCTCTCGGGACCCCGCGCGGCGGCCGAGGACGCAGGCGTCGACTTCGGTTACCGGGGGGAGCAGCTCGGGCTTCCCGAGGAGGGGCCCGGCTCGATCGCCCGGCCCGGCCGCCGGATCGGCGCCCTCGCCGTCGACTGGGCTCTGTGCATGTTGATCGCATACGGCCTGATCACCGACGGCTACAGCCAGGCGACCGGCAACTGGGCTCTCATCATCCTGCTCGTCCTGAGCGTGCTCACGGTCGGCACCATCGGCTCCACTCCCGGTAAGCGGCTCTTCGGGCTGCGTGTCGCCTCGGTGAACGGCGGCCGGCTCGGCCTCCTCCGCGTCGTCGCCCGCAGCATTCTGGTCTGCCTCGCCATCCCGGCCCTCATCTGGGACCGCGACGGCCGCGGCCTTCACGACCGCCTCTCCGGTGCCGTACAGGTCCGGATCTGACACACGCAGGACGAAGAAGGGGCGCCCCGGAACCGATCGGTTCCGGGGC
>NZ_JBHJTL010000170.1:0-7134 GCF_042264065.1 Streptomyces sp. NPDC056222
CAGGAGTAAGGCAGACCCGCTCCACGGTTCCCGGCACCCGGCCGGCATGATCCCCGATCATGCCGGCCGGGTGCCTTTCGGTGCTTCGGCCACGGCGCCCAGGGCCCTACGGGATTGAGCAGCTGCAGGAACACCTCGCGGCAACGGCCCTTCTGACCGGCCCGGACCGCTCGCCCTCACGGGAGGCGCTCTGCGACGACGTCCTCGACATGCCCGGCCCGGGCGACCGGGACGACGACATCGCGCTGCTCGCGGCCCGTTTCGACGGGATCGCGCCCAGCGACGTGGCGTACTGGTGCCTGGAACCTGAGGACGCGGCCCCGGGGCGCGCCCGGCGGCTCGCGCGGCGGGCGCTCGCCCGCTGGGACTTGGAGGAGCTGTCGGACTCGGTCGAGCTGCTGATCAGCGAACGATGCCGGAGATGATCCCTCCGACGACGGTGCAGCGCACGCTGTTGCCGGGCTGCCCGGGTCGGCGACGCGGAGTGTGTTTGCGGTTCATGACGATGTCCTGACCTTGTGTTGGAACGGGCAACCAGCCGGCTTGGGACATCACATTGCGCGACCGGAGATGGGCCATTCTGAGAAGCGTCGAGCCGTCAACAGAGAGGTGCATAAGCCCTGTTCAGCAGCGCGGTGCGGTGGGTGGCGGGCATGATGGTGCGATGAAAAGCGACGGGCCGAAGGAGAGCCCGGGTTCGAGGCCACTGGAGGGTGGCGGCAGCACGCGACTGATCCCGCCGCCCGTCGTTCCCTCGGGCCCGCTGCGGAACCTGAAGAACCTGATCTACCAGTCCTGTGTCGCTGCGGGCGGACCGACTTTGGACCAGATGGCAGCTGCGGTCTCCGCGTCAAACCTGAGCGGCAACCCGTCCCGGTACACGATTGGTCGTCTAGGACTTGTCCGGTCGGTCACCGTCTCCTCTCTCGCGGCTGAGTCGCTTCGGCCTGCTATCGGGCGACCTCGGCTTCTGCACGTCGGTGTAGCCGGGGCTGGCTCACGGCCGGGGAGCACCTCATCCGTGTGGGGATGCTTCGCGACGTTCCCCAAGAACTGCGCGAGAACCGGATGGTGAGAACCCCTGCTGCAGCCGGTGCATGCAGGTGCCCAGCCGTGGCAGGATGGCCTCATGTTGATCCGAAAGGGCAATGCCGCGTAGGCATCCCAAGGCCGTCCGTGCAGAGCGGTGGCGGCCACGATGGCAGTATCCGGTTCTGAGGGTCCACGGTGTCTCCGCGCGGACTCGTGCAGCGATCCGCCGGGTCGAAGACCAGGAGATGTGGCCCAACGCGGTCGCCAAGGCACTCTCGTGTTTCGAGTGGGCTTTTCAGGAGCCCGGACGCTACCTGGACGCCTCCGCCTTTGATTCGCCCGGGGTAGGAGATGCCCGTGATGACCTGGAGTGGGCGATGCTGTACCTTCCGCCCGGAGCCAAACGGGACTTGGGCCGATTGATCACGCGTATCGATGAGGAATTTGAGCGCCGCACCTTGCCGGAGCCCAACTACAACGAGTGGGCGACGACGCGCTGGTGGTGGACCAGAATGCGTGAACGCTGACGGTCCCCGAGGTCGCCGCCCCTCCTTGTATCGAACGAAGCTGTCCCCCTCCGCGACCGCTCCCCAAGATCTGTGCCAGAAACGAGATCGGGAGTCGTTTTTGTCGATGAGCGCGGGAGGCACCCCGTTGGCGGGCAGGTCGATGCTCACGAGTTCCGGAGGCACCCGCCGCCGACCCGAGGGGTACATGTACCGGTGTGCCCAGACTCCAGTGGCCGCGCATCGTGGATCGTGCCGCCGGCATCGTCACCCGCTACGACGAGGTCGGCGGCTGCACCCTCCGGCAGGCTTACTACCGGCTTGTCACGGAGGGCCTGATCCCGCATACCGCACCGGCGTACCGGCGTCTGTCCGCGCGGCTGGCTCAGGCACGCCGGGAGGAGCGGTTCCCCGACCGCATCGACCCGTTGCGCGAGGTCCACGTTCCACCGGCCTGGCCGGACGCTGGCGCGTTCCTGCGTGCCGCGCCTGACTGGTTCGCCCTGGACCGGACCGCCTGCCAGACCACGGCCCTGTACGTGGCCTGTGAGAAGGACACCCTGCGGGCGCAGATGGCCGGCTGGCTGGAGGACACAGGCGTTCCCGTGCTAGTTCCCTGCTGTCTCGACCTGACCGTGGTGCTCATCCGTCGCGCTGGTGAGCCGGGCCGCCAGCGTCTTGATGTGCTCGACAAGTTCTGGGGGTTCGTGCACTTGGAAGTCGAAGCCTTTGGTTGTCACGTAGATGGCCAGCTCGTCCAGCGAGTTGGATCCGGCCCGCAGGGTGCAGCTGTGCTCGTCGATCGGTTCCAGCGCTGCGGTGGTGGGGGTGATCCGCTCGGCCGCGGTCTCGGCGCTGACGTGCAGGGTGAACCGGGCCTGGTAGCGGTAGGCCGACGTGGAGATCGCCCGTGAGGTGTAGCCGCTGAGATCGGGGTCTGGCGGGGTGCGCGGGGTGAACCGGGGGCCGGTGGGTGTGCGTGGGGCGAGGCGGTCCACGCGGTAGGTGCGCCAGTCCTCGCGGTCGGCGTCCCAGCCGATGAGGTACCAGCGCCGGCCGGCGTACACCAGGCGGTGGGGCTCCGTCGTGCGGATGCTGGTGGTTCCGTCGTGGGTGCGGTAGTCGAAGCGCAGGCGCAGCGAGTCGCGGCAGGCGGCGGCGATGGCGGTGAGGGTGCTCGGGTCGACGGTGGGGCCGGTGTTGGCCATCGGCACCGTCACCGACTGCAGGGCGTTGATCCGGTGGCGCAGCCGGGACGGCAGTACCTGTTCGAGCTTGGCCAGGGCCCGCACCGAGATCTCCTCGATGCCGGTGATCGAACCGCCGGCGGCCGTGCGCAGGCCCATCGCGACCGCGACGGCTTCGTCGTCGTCGAGCAGCAGCGGCGGCAGCTCCGCGCCGGCACCCAGCCGGTAGCCGGCGGTGCCCGCGGTGGCCAGCACGGGGTAGCCGAGGTCGCGCAGCCGGTCGATATCGCGGCGCACGGTGCGCGCAGTGACCTCCAGTCGCTCGGCCAGTTCGCCGCCGGACCAGTCGCGTCGGGTCTGCAGGAGCGAGAGCAGTCGCAGTAGCCGTGTCGAGGTTTCCCACATGGTGTGAAGTCTGCCATCGACCTAGGACCGGATCTGACCTAACCGGCTCCTAGGGTTGTCGGCATGGACAACAACAGCGAGATCCGGCCTTTCACCATCGACATTCCCCAGGCTGACCTGGACGACCTGCGGGACCGGCTCGCCAGGACCCGGTGGGCCGCGGACCTGCCCGATGCAGGCTGGAGCCGCGGGGTGCCGGTGAGCTACCTCAAGGGGCTGGCCAAGTACTGGCGCGATGGCTATGACTGGCGCGTCTACGAGCGGGAGCTGAACTCCTACCCGCAGTTCACCACCGAGATCGACGGGCAGAACATCCACTTCCTGCACGTGCGCTCGCCCGAGCCGGACGCGCTGCCGCTGATCCTGATCCACGGCTGGCCCGGCTCGATCGTGGAGTTCCTGAACGTCATCGGCCCGCTGACCGACCCCAGGGCACATGGTGGCGACCCGGCGGACGCGTTCCACCTGGTGATCCCGTCGATCCCCGGCAGCGGGTTCTCCGGGCCGACCCGCGAGGCCGGCTGGGACACCAACCGAGTGACCAGGGCGTTTGCCGAGCTGATGAACCGGCTCGGATACGACCGCTACGGCGCGCAGGGCGGCGACACCGGCGCGGTCATCTCCCCGGGACTCGGCCGGCTCAACCCCGACAAGGTCGTCGGAGTGCACGCGAACGGGCTCTCCGCGTTCACCGAGGTCAACCCGGACGAGGTGGGAGAGCTGACCGAGGCCGAGCGGGCGCGGCTGGATCACCTGCAGTACCTGGAGACCGAGCAGTCCGGCTACGCGATGATCCAGATCACCCGGCCGCAGACCCTGGCGCACGGCCTGCACGACTCCCCGGTCGGGCAGTTGGCCTGGATCGTGGAGAAGTTCAAGGAGTGGACCGATCCCGCTGCCGAACTGCCCGAGGACGCGGTGAACCGGGATCTGTTGCTCACCAACGTGATGCTGTACTGGCTGACCGGCACCGCCGGGTCCTCGGCCAACAGCTACTACGAGACCGCGCATGCCGGAGCCTGGGGCGCCAGTGAGCGTTCCACGGTGCCGACCGGGGTCGCGGTGTTCCCCATGGACGTGTCGATCCGGCGCACTGTCGAGCTCGAACACACTGTCGTGAACTGGTCCGAGTTCGACCGCGGTGGCCACTTCGCCGCCATGGAGGCCCCCGACCTGCTCGTCGGCGACGTGCGGGAGTTCTTCCGCAAGCTGCGCTGAAACCACCGCGGCGCCGACCTCGATCAAGTCGGCGCCGTGGCAGCATTCGGTGCTCAGGCTCAGCGAACGACCGGGATGGGCATGGTCAGCGGGCTCCTGGGCCGCAGCGGCCCGGCCCAGCAATAGGCACCGTGCACCACACGTGTTGCCTCAGATAAAGTACTGCGACCGCTCCTGAGCTGCGGAAACTCCATCCGCACACTCATGGCGCCCCGGAGATTGGTCGGCGACTTCGACGCCTCGGGCCCCGACATCGAACGAGACTTGGGGGCACGCACGGACTGCTGGAGCCATGGGGAACGGGTCCTGCTCACCCACGACCAGGTCCGCGACTACGAGCTGCCTGCGGCTAGCGGCGTCGCGGGCGCGGCAGGCCGCGAGCACCTCGGCGGGGGCCTCCACCAACTCGACGGCGGTTGTGGTGTCGGTGTCGTCGATGTGCATTCGCACCGGGTGCGGGAGCCGAAGAGTCAGAAGTCCCACTCTGGCAGACCGAGCCGCTCGGCTTTGGAGCGGGCCAGTACGCGGGTCTCCTCGCCAGCGTCGACGTTCCCGGCCGCGCTCGCCATGAGGAACCGCTGACCGTTGGTGGGCGGCTCGTCGAAGATCCGGATGCGGGAGAACCGGGCGCCCCGTGCGGCCTTGTCGCGCACGTTGACGTTCCATGGGTGGTCCGGTTCCGGGGAGGGGCCGATGCCGTGCATGAACGCCTGGAATCGGGCGCGCCGGCCGGTGGCGTAGCCGCGGCAGGTTTCGAGCCGGAACGCCGTGTGCTGGAAGTCGGCGAACAGGTGGGTGATCTCCTCGAAGGGGATCAGGGTGGGCACGGTCACTCCTTGGGGGCGAAGCGGGTGAGCAGCTCGCGAGGGACGACGACGGCGGTCTCCTTCACCCCCAGGTCGCGGAGCTGGGCCAGGTGCTCGGCGTCGAGCTGGTCGCCCTGGACGACGAAGTCGCCAGTCTCTTCGACCTCGTACAGGGTCGGGCAGTTGCCATGCTCGCTTGTGGCGCCGATGAACCTGAGCGTCATCGGTGCCCCGGTCTTGGGGTGGAGCACCAAAATGCAGCTGACGAAGCACCTGCGGGCCCCCAACACCCGCTGAGACCCGACGCCGCGCCTGGTTCTCGCCCCGCCCCGCGCCCCATGGCCGGGCGTGGACCGGACAGGCCGCCTGGCCGAACCCACCACCCGCTGCGCCCCGCCGATGCCCGACGTCGGCCGGGCGCAGCGCTGTTCACCGACGACTTGGGGAGATTGCTCATGTCTCATCCCCCACCCGCGCGCCCGAATCGGCCAGTTCATCTCCCCTGACAACAGCAAGCCACTGCGCCGCACGGACCTGGCGGGGTTTCGAGCCCGCTGGATGATGGAGATACGACTCGTCGACGAGTGCTGCGGGTTCGCCGAAACATACAAGCAACTCCTCGACCTCGTCTGAGGGCGCAGACGTCACCTTGTGTCGGGAATCCGCAAACGGCTGAGGGGCGAGCCCCTGGCCGGACCAATAGCGGCGTCGTTGAAGGAACTGGGTTGCGGATCGAGACACTTCCGAGCGGTGAGGTCCCTGCCCGTCGGCGCCGTTCCGTACTCCCTGCGGCGCTGCGGATGTGCCGGACACCAAGACCTGGACAGGTCGGCCGGGCGGAGGGGCAACAAGGAACGCTGCGGCGTACTCGCCCCGCTGGTCCGCCCGGCGGTGGCGCATGTCGTAACGGTTGGCGATAACGACGTGTGATGAGCTGCTGGCCGTTGCGCCGCTACGGCCACGGGCCGGGGGCCGGAGCTATTGTCAGCAGCTCCGGGGCCCCGACACGGTCAGGAGTACCAGTCAGCCTCCGTCGGCCGCGCCCGTCGGGGCACCTCCCGGGCGGGCATCGGCTTGCGTTCGCCACCCGCGAGCAGGGTGCTTGCCGGATCGCCGCCGAGAGCGCCCGGGAGCGTCACCTCGACCTCGATGCCGCGAGGCGGGTCGGTGGGCAGGATTGTGGTCATCACCATCGTCTGCGCGTGGTGGCCATGGGCGCGGGCGGCGGCGACCTGCTTCCCGTCCACGAGGAGCTCCAGCTCCCGCGCCCCACCCATCCGCAGGCCCACGGTGACCGAGCAGCCGGCATGCTCGCAATGAAATTGATACTCGCGGCCCATGATCGCCTCCCTGAAGCGCCCAGCGACGTAGCCCCTTCCTCCCATCGTGGCACTGGGTGGTGGCTGCGTCAGCCCGGAACCGCCACCTGGAGCGGCAAGGCCGGCACCCTGATCCTCACCCGCCACACCACCTCCCCCACCGACCACCGTCGCCGAGCACGGGGCTCTGGCGCGGCTCCTCTCCCACAACGACAGCTACCGCGACTGGATCACCACGCCTCTCTGCTGGCCGATCCCACCCACAAGCTGCATCCCCTGAAAACGGGATCGAGGGGCGGCTGTCGCCCCGCGCGAGCGGCAGTACTCCGCCGGCGCAATGAGCGGACGCGGTCGACCGCAGCCAGTGACGATGACGGAGGGAAGATCCGCATCGCATGCGCCTGGTGGGTCGATGGACATGACGCCGAAGTGGGAATGGGCTCATGCCTGGGCAGCCGATCCACGGGCGGGGCGCGGCCAGCGTGGCCAACCAGCTGGCCGACGTGGCCGCGGACGCGCTGCGCCTACACCGCACGTGTGCGCGCGGGCCTGTTTGATCTTCAGGATCAGCCCTCCCTACGTTGTTCCACGGGACCGGGCCAGCCCTTCGTATGGTTGGTCCACCCAGGGGTGTCGGGTGTGGCTCTCAGCCCTCCGCCGA
>NZ_JBHJTL010000171.1:0-7043 GCF_042264065.1 Streptomyces sp. NPDC056222
GACCTTGAAGAGATCAAGCGGCGAGGAGTAGCTGAACCCCTTCTTCGTCATGCAGCCGGACCATTGCGTGAACCCTGCCCGAACGGCTTTGTCCATTTGGGAATCAGCGAAACTCTGCGCCGATATCCGGGTGGCCACCGCGCCACCCTCCGGGTAGTCGTAGTCCTTCCGGAAGTCCATGGCGGCTTTCCCGAGGCAGCCTTCCACCAGAATTTTCCGTCCCCGATACTCGACGGGTCCTGATTTCTTCTCGGCGCCTCGCGTTCCGTACAGAACGACCAGCTCGTCCTTGCCGAGGCCCGAGTCCGGCGCCGATTCCCGCACAGGGGGCAGCCGGTATCCGTATCGAGCCGCGGTGCTTTCGTCGGAGAGGCCGTAGCGTCGGTCGAGTGCCTGGGTCGGTGCCGGCCGGCCGGGAAGCTCGTACGCGATCGAGTAGTCGGCCATGCACCGCTTCGCCAGCACCTGCTCGGCCGTCTCGATGACCGCGTAGTCGGCGCTCGTGTAGCTGTAGTGGGCGATGGGAAGCCGGAAGGTGTAGTCGCGCGCGGAGGCTGTCGGTTCCGGACCCCGGCTCGCCGCAGGCCGGGCCTCCGGGTCCGATGCGGCGTTCTCCTGCTCCGACTCCTGCGCTGTGCACCCGACCAGGGCGAACAGGGTGAGCAGTGGTATCGCCAGACGTCTCATCGTGTCGCTTCCCATGCGGAGCCCCGCGCGGGCCGTTGCCGTCGCGCGGGGCTGTCGTGCGGATTCGGATGCGGCTGCCCGCGTCAGTTGAACATGTGGCAGTTCTGGCCGATCAGGCCGAAGCCCAGAGAGGCGTTCTCGTTGTACGTCTGGACGAGCTGGTTGGCCCTGCTCAGCTTCGCGACCGTGTCGCAGGGGCCGTTGTACTGGCTGGAGTAGAAGACCGTGGCGACCTGCATGCTGGCGTTGTAGAAGGAGGCGGCGTTGTTCTTCACCGGCTGGCCCTGACCGGCTCCACTGCTCTGGAACGTGTATCCCGCGAGATTGGAGATGCTGCCCATCTGGCCGCTCTGTCCGGTGAAGACAATCCGCGAACCCGAGAGCCCGCTGTTGTAGTAGAAGTGGCCGCAGTTCGCGTGCGCATCGACACAGTAAATGCCGACGTCGGCCTGGGCCGGCGCGGCACCGAGAGCGAGCACGGCGGCGGTGGGCAGCGCAACGGCGAGGGCGCGGCGAATGGCGCTCATCTATTTCTCCATGAGGTTCATGATCACGAGTGGGGGCGGACGGAGTGTAGGCGCACGGTGAGGAGACAAGTCAAGGCAGTTATTTTGGCGATGGAATTGGAATTCTAAATTCCACTTGGAGTCGCAGATTCCGGTCTCGATCGCCGTCGCGTACCGTGGCCCCATGGCCATTCGCGCGGTCCTGTGGGACATCGACGACACGCTCTTCGACTACTCGCGTGCCGACCTGGCCGGGATGCGCGACCACCTCACGGCCGAGGGTCTGGTGGACGGATTCGACTCCGTCGACCAGGCCCTCCGGCGTTGGCAGGAGCTCACCGTCGTCCACTGGCGGCGCTTCGAGGCCGGCGGGGTGGACTTCCAGGACCAGCGGCGGGAGCGGGTGCGCGACTTCCTCGCCGCGCCGGGGCTGACCGCCGTCGAGGCCGACGCCTGGTTCGAGCGGTACATCACCCACTACGAGGCCGCGTGGGAGCTCTTCCCCGACGCCGTGCCCGTCCTCGATCTGCTGGCGGGTGACTACCGTCACGCGGTCCTGTCGAACTCCAGCATCCACAACCAGGACCGCAAGCTGCGTGTCCTCGGTCTGCGGGAGCGCTTCGAGGCGGTCGTCTGTGCCGCCGAGCTCGGGGTCGCCAAGCCGGCCGCCGAGGCCTTCCACGCCGCCTGTGCCGCACTGGGGCTCGCCCCGGGGGAGGTCGCGTACGTCGGCGACCAGCCGGACATCGACGCCCGCGGGGCCGCCGATGCGGGGCTCAGGGGTATCTGGCTGGACCGTGCCGGCGCCGGCGGGCGACCCGAACTGACCCGCATCACCGACCTCCACCAGCTGCCCGCACTGCTGCGCGGGGATACCCGTTTTGGAGCGCCGGACACCTTCGGGTAATGTTCTTCCTGCGCCGAGGGGAGCAAGCCGAAAGGCCGAAACCCACCGGAGCACAACCCGAACAAGATCCCCTTCGCGGGGGGTCGTGTTTTGGTGGCCTATGGTGTAATTGGCAGCACGACGGTTTCTGGTTCCGTTAGTCTAGGTTCGAGTCCTGGTAGGCCAGCTCGCAGAGCTCATCTGCATCGTACGCGGATCTCATCCGCAAAGCCCCCGTTGTGTAGCGGCCTAGCACGCTGCCCTCTCAAGGCAGTAGCGCCGGTTCGAATCCGGTCGGGGGTACAGATCCTTCCCGCGGGATCACCTGGGTCGCACCCGGTGAACCCGATGCAGGATCGCTAGGGCCCCCGTTGTGTAGCGGCCTAGCACGCCGCCCTCTCAAGGCGGTAGCGCCGGTTCGAATCCGGTCGGGGGTACTGGTTTAAACCACCATGGCCTATGGTGTAATTGGCAACACTACGGTTTCTGGTACCGTCATTCTAGGTTCGAGTCCTGGTAGGCCAGCTCGCAGAGCTCATCTGCATCGTACGCGGATCTCATCCGCAAGGCCCCCGTTGTGTAGCGGCCTAGCACGCCGCCCTCTCAAGGCGGTAGCGCCGGTTCGAATCCGGTCGGGGGTACGCATCGAGGAAGCCCTTCCCTTCGGGGGAGGGCTTCCTCGCGTTACCGACGATCCGCACACAACTCCGGCCCACCGCTGCGGCGTTGAAGCGGTGGGCCGGTGTTCGGGCAGGAGGGACGTGAAGCGCGTCAGCCGTTGCGGCGGAGCGCCTCGGAGAGGCGGGCGGCGGCATCGATGACCGCCTGGGCGTGCATACGGCCCGGGTGGCGCGTCAGGCGCTCGATGGGCCCGGAGACCGACACGGCGGCCACCACGCGGTTCGAGGGGCCGCGTACGGGCGCGGAGACGGACGCGACGCCCGGCTCCCGCTCGCCGATCGACTGCGCCCAGCCACGTCGCCGTACACCGGAGAGGGCCGTCGCCGTGAAGCGGGCGCCCTGAAGGCCGCGGTGGAGCCGCTCGGGCTCCTCCCAGGCCATCAGGATCTGCGCCGAGGAGCCGGCCTTCATCGTCAGCGTGGAGCCGACCGGGACCGTGTCCCGAAGGCCGGACAGCCGCTCGGCCGCCGCGACGCAGATGCGCATGTCGCCCTGGCGACGGTAGAGCTGGGCGCTCTCGCCGGTGACATCGCGCAGATGCGTCAGTACGGGGCCCGCGGTGGCGAGCAGGCGGTCCTCACCGGCCGCGGCGGCGAGCTCCGCCAGGCGCGGTCCGAGGATGAACCGGCCCTGCATGTCGCGAGCCACCATCCGGTGGTGTTCCAGTGCCACGGCGAGGCGATGTGCCGTGGGTCGTGCGAGTCCCGTCGCCGCGACCAGACCTGCGAGGGTGGCCGGACCGGACTCCAGGGCGCTCAGGACAAGGGCTGCCTTGTCGAGAACGCCCACGCCGCTAGAGTTGTCCATGCAACGATATTCACGTCTCACTCTGTGAAACGCAAGTTCAATTTTCCCGGGATCTTGCGACCCTGGTGAGGCGGCCGCACAACGGCCTGCGAAACGGGTCTCTAGTTGCGCCGACGTAGTCCGTCGGCCGGAGGGAAAGCGATGGGTAGGACACTCGCGGAGAAGGTCTGGGACGACCACGTCGTCCGGCGCGCCGAGGGCGAGCCCGACCTCCTCTTCATCGATCTGCACCTGCTGCACGAGGTGACCAGCCCCCAGGCGTTCGACGGCCTGCGTCAGAACGGCCGCCAGGTGCGGCGCCTCGACCTCACCATCGCCACCGAGGACCACAACACCCCGACCCTCGACATCGACAAGCCCATCGCCGACCCGGTCTCCCGTGCCCAGTTGGAGACCCTGCGCAAGAACTGCGCGGAGTTCGGCGTACGGCTGCACCCGCTGGGCGACGTCGAGCAGGGTGTCGTCCACGTCGTGGGCCCCCAGCTGGGTCTGACCCAGCCCGGCACCACCGTCGTCTGCGGCGATTCGCACACCTCCACGCACGGCGCATTCGGCGCGCTGGCGTTCGGCATCGGCACCAGCCAGGTCGAGCACGTCCTGGCCACCCAGACCCTGCCGCTGGCCCGCCCCAAGACCATGGCGATCACCGTCGAAGGCGAGCTGCCCGAGGACGTCACCGCCAAGGACCTGATCCTGGCGATCATCGCCAAGATCGGCACCGGCGGCGGTCAGGGCTACATCCTGGAGTACCGCGGCTCCGCCATCGAGAAGCTCTCGATGGAGGCCCGGATGACCATCTGCAACATGTCGATCGAGGCCGGCGCCCGCGCGGGCATGATCGCCCCCGACGAGACCACCTTCGCGTATCTGAAGGGCCGCGCCCACGCCCCCGAGGGCGAGGACTGGGACGCCGCCGTCGCGTACTGGAAGACCCTGAAGTCCGACGAGGACGCGGTCTTCGACGCCGAGGTCGTCATCGACGCCGCCTCCCTGGCGCCGTTCGTCACCTGGGGCACCAACCCGGGCCAGGGCGCGCCGCTTTCGGCGAACGTCCCCGACCCGGCTTCGTACGAAGACGCTTCGGAGCGCTTGGCCGCCGAAAAGGCCCTGGAGTACATGGGGTTGACCGCCGGACAGCCGCTGCGCGACATCAAGGTCGACACCGTCTTCGTAGGCTCCTGCACCAACGGCCGCATCGAGGACCTGCGCAACGCCGCCGCGCTGCTGGAGGGCCGCAAGGTCGCCGACGGCGTCCGGATGCTGGTCGTCCCCGGCTCGGTCCGGGTGGCCCTGCAGGCCGTCGAGGAGGGCCTGGACAAGGTCTTCAAGGAGTCCGGCGCCGAATGGCGGCACGCGGGCTGCTCGATGTGCCTGGGCATGAACCCCGACCAACTGGCGCCCGGTGAGCGTTCCGCGTCCACCTCCAACCGCAACTTCGAGGGCCGGCAGGGCAAGGGCGGCCGGACCCACCTGGTCTCGCCCCAGGTCGCCGCCGCCACCGCCGTACTGGGCCACCTGGCCTCCCCGGCCGATCTGTCCGACGTCGCTACGCCCGCGGGGGTCTGAGGAACCATGGAAGCTTTCACCACGCACACCGGCCGGGCCGTCCCGCTGCGCCGCAGCAACGTCGACACCGACCAGATCATCCCCGCGCACTGGCTGAAGAAGGTCACCCGCGACGGCTTCGAGGACGGGCTGTTCGAGGCTTGGCGCAAGGACTCCGAGTTCGTGCTCAACCGCCCCGAGCGGCAGGGCGCCACGGTCCTGGTGGCCGGCCCCGACTTCGGCACCGGCTCCTCCCGTGAGCACGCCGTCTGGGCGCTGCAGAACTACGGCTTCAAGACCGTCATCTCCTCCCGGTTCGCCGACATCTTCCGCGGCAACTCGCTGAAGAACGGCCTGCTGACCGTCGTCCTCGACCAGAAGACCGTGGACGCGCTCTGGGAGCTGACCGAGGCCGACCCGACGGCCGAAATCACCGTTGACTTGGAGCGCCGCAAGGTGCTGGCGGCCGGGATCGACGCCGACTTCGAGCTCGACGAGAACGCCCGCTGGCGTCTGCTGAACGGTCTGGACGACATCAGCCTCACCCTTCAGAACGAAGCCGACATCGCGACGTACGAGGCGGCCAGGCCGGCCTTCAAACCGCGTACAATTACGGTCTGAGCAGCGCTTTTCCACGACTGCGCCCCCCACCCTCCGGTGGGGGGCGCAGTCGCTTGTTGAGACCCCGTCGGGCGACAACTCGCCCTAGATGGCACAATCGGTGCATGGAACGCGACAGCCAACTCGAGCTCTACGAGGCAGTCGCCGCCCGATTGAAGGAAGCGCACACAAGAGTGCGTGAACTGCAAGTCCCGGAGGGCGTAAGGATGGCGCTGTCCCGGAAGCTGCTGGTCGTCACGGCAGCGGCGAAGCACGATCTCGCGGACGCGGCAACGCGTCTCGACCGGTTGATGAAGGACCTCGATGAGGGCCGATTCCCTGAAGACGACTGACACCAGGAACTCCACAACGGCACTACTGCGTTGCGGCACTAGGGTGATTAGCCCGTTTCGTGTTTGATTTGCGGTATATACATGCCTAACGTGCGAAAAAGCTTGAACACTTTCGTTCTGGCAATGTCTCCGAAGGGGAAGACGTGAACAAGGCGCAGCTCGTAGAAGCGATTGCCGACAAGCTCGGCGGCCGTCAGCAGGCCGCGGACGCTGTCGACGCGGTGCTGGACGCGATCGTGCGTGCCGTGGTCGGCGGGGACCGGGTTTCGGTCACCGGCTTCGGCTCGTTCGAGAAGGTCGACCGCCCGGCCCGGTACGCCCGCAACCCGCAGACGGGTGAGCGCGTGCGGGTCAAGAAGACCTCGGTGCCGCGCTTCCGTGCCGGTCAGGGCTTCAAGGACCTGGTCAGCGGCTCGAAGAAGCTCCCCAAGGGCGGCGAGGTCTCCGTCAAGAAGGCACCCAAGGGCAGCCTGACCGGCGGGGCTTCCGCGACCGTGAAGAAGGCCGCGGCCAAGAAGGCCACCACCGCCAAGAAGGCGGCGGCCAAGAAGGCCACCGCCAAGAAGACCGTGGCGAAGAAGACCACCGCGGTCAAGAAGACCACCGCCGCGAAGAAGACCACCGCGGCCGCCAAGAAGACCACGGCGGCGGCCAAGAAGGCGGCCCCCGCGAAGAAGGCCACCACCGCGGCGGCGAAGAAGGCCACGGCCAAGAAGACCGCGCCGGCGAAGAAGGCCACGGCGAAGAAGGCGCCCGCCAAGAAGACGACGGCGCGCAAGACCACCGCCAAGAAGGCCGCCGCCAAGAAGTAGGAGTAAGCGGCGCAGGGGTCATTGGCCACTCACACGCCGGGCCGGGCTCCCCTCGGGGGGCCCGGCCCGCGGCGCGTTCACGCCCCCATAGGCCCCGTCGGGCCCAGCTCATCGGTGTGTTCGGCCGATTAGGCGCGGAGAGCCCGGGCCCTCAGAGGGTCTGCCG
>NZ_JBHJTL010000172.1:0-6635 GCF_042264065.1 Streptomyces sp. NPDC056222
TCCGGATTCTCGGGGGGTGGGTCGCCCCGGGTGTACTTGTGGGCGGCGGTCGGGGGCGCTCTCGCGGGCGCGGGGCGGGCGGCGGGTGTCCCTCCGGCGCCCGGCGCCCGCGCCGCGGGGCCCACGGAACGGGGCGCTCCGAGCCTCCCCCCTCATGGCTCGGAACGCCCCGGTTCCACGCGCGGAGAACCGCCTGACCAAGGCTAGTTGACTCTGCGTCAGTGTCCAATCACGGTAGCGACAGAGACCTATCGACTTATTTATAGTTGGACGGTCCCGAGGGCGCCGTCAGCCGACCGCCTGAGTCGAACGGCCACACGGCCGGGAGGGGGCGGACATGGATCTCGCCCTGCTGCGCACATTCGTCACGGTGCACCGGGCCGGCTCCTTCACCCGCGCCGCGGCACTCCTCGGACTCTCGCAGCCCGCGGTCACCAGCCAGATCCGGACCCTGGAACGGCAACTGGGGCGCCCGCTCTTCCTCAGACAGGCCCGTGGTGTCACCCCCACCACCATCGGCGACGAGCTCGCCCACCGCGCAGCCCCTCATCTGGACGCGCTCGTCGAGATCGCGGAGACCGGCGTGGACGAGGAGAGCGGCGTTCGCACGCTCCATCTCGCCGGGCCCCCGGAGTTCACCTCGACGCGTGCGCTGCCCGCCCTCACTCCGCTCGTCGCCCAGGGGCTGGCCGTTCGGGCCTCCTTCGCGGGGAACACCGAGGAGATCCTCGACGGCCTCGCCGCGGGCCACCATGATCTGGCCATCGCCGCGGCCCGACCGCGCGGCGGCCTGCTCACCTCCACTCCGCTCTGCGACGAGGAGCACGTGCTGGTCGCCGCCCCGCGGTGGGCCGCCCGGCTCGCGCCCGAGGTGCTGCTGCGCAAGGGCGCCGTCGTCCTGGAACAGCTGCCGGTGGTGGAGGTGCACGAGTCGCTGCCGTTCGTCTCCCGCTACTGGGCGGCCGTGTTCGAGAGCAAGCCGGCCGTGGCGGCCACCGTCATAGCGCCCGATCTGCGGGCCGTCCTGGAATCGGCGGCCGCCGGGGCCGGCCTTGCCGTGCTGCCCCGCTATCTGTGCGAGGACGCCTTGGAGCAGGGGCGTCTCGTGGCGCTGCTCGATCCGCCGGTTCCCCCGCTGCGGACGTACTTCCTGATCGTCCGGGCCGGCACCCTCGCGCTGCCGCACATCGCGCGGGCCCACGACTGGCTTCTGCGGGCCTCCACGGACTGGTGAGTTTCAGGACACCCCTGGCGGGCCATTTTCTTCCCATGACCGAACGTCCTGTGGTCAAGCGCACCGCACGCGCCATCCTGCTCGATGGAAACGACCTCATCCTCATCAAGCGCACGAAGCCGGGGATGGATCCGTACTGGCTGACGCCGGGCGGCGGGGTCGAACCCTCGGACACCACCGTCGTCGAGGCCCTGCACCGCGAGGTGCACGAGGAGCTCGGCGCCAAGATCACCGATGTGGTCCCCTGCTTCGTCGACACCGTCGAGCACATCGTCGACGGCGGTGTCTCCGGGGTGAAGGTCCAGCACTTCTTCGTCTGCCGGCTCGAGTCCATGGACACCTCGCTGCGTCACGGCCCCGAGATCGAGGAACCGTGCGGCGAGTACGAGATCGTCCGGGTGCCGTTCAGCCGGGTCGGGATCGCCGCCGTGCATCTCGTACCGCTGTCCCTGCGTCACTACCTGGACGGCAACATCGAGGGCGTCCGCGCGATGCACGCCCCCGACCTGGGCTAGGACGCGAGTTCTGTCAGAAGGTCGTGGCGGATCCGCTCTGCGGGGATACCGATCCCCCGCAGGGTGTCCACCCCGCGCCGAATCATGCCGGGCGGGCCCGACAGATAGGCCTCGTACTCGTTCCACGGGCCGTACTGGCGCACCGCGTCCGGCAGCTGGCCCTGGTCCTCGGTGACCGGCCGCACCGACAGCCAGGGGTACGTCTTCTGGAGCCGCATCATCGTGTCGATGTCGTACAGGTCATGGCCGCTGCGTGCGCCGTAGAACACCTCCACGGGGCGCCGGTCCCCGTGCTCGGCGACATCCTCGACCAGCGCCTTGATGGGCGCGATCCCCGTGCCGCCGCCCAGACACAGCAGTCCGTTGTCCGTGGAGTGGTCCACCGTCATCGAGCCGGCCGGAGGGCCGAGGCGCAGGACGTCGCCGGGTCGCGCGTGGTGCACCAGGGCGTTGGAGACCCAGCCGGCCGGGACCGCCTTGACGTGGAGGGAGAGCAGCCCGTCGGGCCGGGGCGCCGAGGCGAAGGAGTAGTGCCGCCATACGCGCGGCCACCAGGGGGTCTCCAGTGTCGTGTACTGGCCGGCGAGGAAGGTGTACGGCTGGTCGGGCCGCAGTGTGATCACCGCGATGTCCGAGGTCCGTAGATCGTGCGAGACGACCTCCGCCTGCCACCAGGCGGGAGCGTGCCCTTCGTTCTCGTCGGCCGCGTCGATCATGATCTGCGAGATCGTCGTGTACGTCCGCACCCAGGCGGCCTCGGTCTCCTCGTTCCAGGTCAGGGTGGCGTACCGGATCAACGCGCCGATCAGGGCCTCGCCGACGGCCGGGTAGTGCGTGGGCCGGGTTCCGTACTTGCGGTGTCCGCGGCCCAGGTTCCGGAGGTACTCGTTGAGCACTGGGGCGTTGTCCAGGTGCTCGACCGCTGTCAGCAGCGCCTTGAGGAGGCGGTCGCGCTGGGTGTCCATCGCCGCGGGGAACATGGCACGCAGCTCGGGGTGGCGGACGAAGAGCAACGCATAGAAGTACGAGGTCACCTTGTCGGCGGCGGGAGCGATCTCGGCCAGGGTGCGGCGTATGAGCATCGCGTCGGGGGACGGTCCCGGAGCTATCCGGGGTGCTTCGCCGTCGTCGTGCACGGCCTCATCCATCGTGTGCCTCGCCTCGCGCAAGCGGCTCTTGTGGCCGCAGCTTGGCAGGTTCGACCACCGGTTCGGACAGAAAGCGGAATTCCTGGGCATTAGCCCCGGGAGTGGGGCTAGGCTGCGCTGTTTCGGACCAGTTCGTACGCCTCTCGCAGGTCGCCTCCCTCATAGGCGTGGCGGGAGAGCCCGGCTAGATGACGGTCCGCGTTCACCGCCACCGTCACCGGGACGACAGCGAAGAGCTTCGCGTCGGACATCGAGTCGCCGTATGCGACACAGTCCTCGATTCCGATCCCGTACTCCGCGCAGAGTCGCCGGGCGATGCTCACCTTGGCCGTGGCGTTGAGGATCCCGGGGCGGTGGACGGGCGCCGTGAACGGAACCGGCGGCCATTGCGACCCGTGGGCCGAGTCCACACCCCAGTCGAGAAGGCGCTCGACGAAGAAGTCCGGCGAGAGCGAGATGACCGCGCAGCGGCCTCCCTGAGCGCGAATGTCTGCCCAGACCTCACGAATGCCGGCCAGCCAGGGCGCCCCTTCGAAGGCAGCGGTGACTTGCTCCAAGGTGAGGGCGGACCAGAGCTCGCGGGCCTGGACGGCGAACTCGTCCGGTGTCAGTCCATGCAGCAGGAACCCCTGCTCCAGGGCGGCGATCTCCTCGGTGAGCCCCAACTGCCGGGAGATCTCCACGGCCGCGGCCGACCCTCGGATCAGGGTGCCGTCGAGATCGAAGAGATGAAGCCTGCCTCGGCCCTGGAAAGTCGTCATGTACGCCGAGGCTAGTACGTGCGGTTACTCCGGCTGTCAGACGCGGGACGAGGGGGCCGGGCGGCACGGTGTTTCACGTGAAACATCTCAAGCGTCCCGCTCGGCGGGCTCTCCTCGTCCTCCACGTCGCCGTCTCCGTGGCCTGGCTCGGGCTCAGCGTGGGGCTGCTGACGCTCGGGATCACGGCCTGGACGACCGGCGATCCCACCCTCACCGAGGCCTCGTACCGCGCGATGAAGGTCTTCGCCGACTGGCTCCTGGCTCCCGTCGCCGTGGGGACTCTGGTGAGTGGGCTGGTGCTGTCGCTGGGCACGCCCTGGGGTCTCGCCCGGCATCGCTGGGTCTGGATCAAGTTCTGGATCACCATGGCCACCGCGGCCGCGACCGTCTTCGCCCTGCGCCCGGAGATCGAACACGCGGCAGCGGCCGGGGTACCGGACATCAGCCTGGTGGCGGCTCCGACGGTGTCGACGACGGCCTATCTCTTCATGACGGCGGTCTCGATCCTGAAGCCGTGGGGGCTGACGCGAAGGGGCCGCCGTCTGCGAGTCGGAGCGAGTTCCCCTAAAGCGGTGGACGGACGATCAGTACGTCGGACAGCCTGAGCCCATGCCGACCTCGCTCACCCCGCTCGACCAGCTCCCCATCCGACGCCTCACCGCGGACGACCTCACCGCCTGCGCCGATCTCTCCGAGGACCGGGGCTGGCCCCGCGAGGAACACAAGTGGGGCCTCCTGCTCACCGCCGGGACCGGTTACGGCATCGACGACCCGGAGGGCAAGGGGCTGGTCACAGCCTGCGTGGTCACCTCGTACGGGCCGGGGCTGGCCGCGATCGGCATGGTGCTGGTCGCCGAGCGGTACGCCCGCCGGGGTGTGGGGCGCCGGCTCATGCTCCATGTGCTGGAGGAGGCCGGGGACACTCCGATCACACTCCATGCGACCCCGAACGGACAGCCTCTCTACGAGCAGCTGGGCTTCGCCCAGACGGGCCGCGCGGAGATGGTCATGGGCCGCTTCACACCGACGGAACCGGCCCCGAACATCCCGACCCGCCCCGCCACGGCGGAGGACCTCCAGGCGATCCTGCGCCTGGACACGGAGATCTTCGGCCTGGACCGCACCCACATGATCACCCGCTTGCCGGCCTTCGCCGATCAGCTCCGCGTCACCGAGACCGACGGAGAGATCACCGGTTTCGCCGCGGCCTGGCCGAACATGCACACCCACGTCATCGGCCCCCTGATCGCCCGGGACACAGCGACCGCGCAGGCCCTCGTCGCCTCCCTGGCCACCGCCACGGACCGCCCCCTGCGCACGGACATCGATGTACGCCACGAGTCGCTGCTGCACTGGCTCAAGGCGAACGGCCTCGCCCCGATCGCGTTCAACGCGGTCATGGTGCGCTCGCTGGACGGGCTCCCGGGCGACTGGCGCCGCCGATTCGCCCCTCTCACCGTGGCAGCGGGATAAGAACCAAGTAATTGCACACGCGGGCTATTGCAGTCATCGTCTACTCTGGGAGAAGCAGCTCCGGACAGAGGAGAGACCATGACCGCGACCGACCCCGCTCTCACCGCCCTCTCCCAGGGCTGGTGCGCCCTGTCGTTGCTGCACGGCAGGATCGAATCCCACATCGAGCGCGCACTGGAGGCCAACCACGGCCTGAGCATGCGCGAGTACTCGCTGCTGGACGTCCTCAGCCGTCAGCACAGCGGGCCGGGCGGGCATCTCCAGATGAAGCAGGTCGCGGACGCCGTGGTACTCAGCCAGAGCGCCACCACGCGCCTGGTGACCCGCCTCGAGGACCGTGGCCTCCTCACGCGCTACCTCTGCGCCACCGACCGACGCGGTATCTACACCGATGTCACCGAAGCCGGCATGGCGCTGCTCGAAGAAGCACGGCCCACCAATGACGGGGCCCTGCGCGAGGCGCTCGACGAGGCCGCGAAGGACCCGGAGCTGACTCCCCTGGTCCGCGTCGTCGAAGGGATGTGGGTCCCGGCCTAGCCGGAACGGCCCCGGCGTAGTCTGCGCCCCATGAGCGATCTTGAGATACGGCCCGCCACCGCCGACGATCTCCCGGACATCGTCGCGATGCTCGCCGACGACCCCCTGGGCGCCCAGCGCGAGTCCCCGGACGACCTCACCCCGTACACCGCGGCCTTCGAGCGACTGGCGCAGGACCCGAACCAGCATCTGGTCGTGGCCACGCGCGGCACCAAGGTCGTCGGCACCCTTCAACTCACGATCATTCCCGGGCTCTCCCGGCGCGGTTCCACACGGTCGATCATCGAAGGCGTCCGCATCCATACGGAGGAGCGGGGCAGCGGCCTGGGCACCCTGCTCATCGAGTGGGCCGTCGAGGAGTCCCGGCGCCAGAACTGCCAGTTGGTGCAGCTGACCTCCGACGCCACGCGCACGGACGCCCACCGCTTCTATGAGCGCCTGGGGTTCGAGGCCTCGCACCTGGGCTTCAAGCTCAGCCTCTGAAGGTGCCTCCGGGCAGCCATCACAACCGCGCGGACCGGACCGGACCGGACGCCGGGGCATACCCCCGGCGTCCTGTTTCACGTGAAACACCGGGTCAGAGGCCGCGCCAGCCCGCCTCGTCGACCCCGCCGGGCACCGCCCCACCCTGCTCGTAGGGCTCCCGGGTGAAGACGAAGGATGCCAGATCAAGGTGGCTCAACGAGCCGTCCGCCCGCCGCACCACACGCAGCTTCTCCCCCGCGTAGTAGCCGTTCAGCCCGATCCACCCACCATCGGGCAGCGCCCGGAAGGTCGCCCGCCGGCCGGCCCCGCGCAGCGGTTCGAGGACCACACTCCGGTCGGAGCCCAAGCGAAGCCCGTACGCGGTCGTTCCCCAGTACCAGGGGCCCGTCAGCTCCAGCAGCTCCTGGTCGACCTCGGCCGCGGGCAAGGGCCGCCACGGCTCGGGGAACCTGGGCTCGGCGTCTGCCACGATCCGTACGAG
>NZ_JBHJTL010000173.1:0-6575 GCF_042264065.1 Streptomyces sp. NPDC056222
GAACCAGACCTCTCTCTACGGCTCGGCCCCATGCATGCGTTGCCGACGGGCCGGTCAGCCCTTGCCCGCGCCGTTGCCGGCCGGCTCGTCGGTCGACTCCTCGCTGAGGTTCCCCGGCGCGTCCTCGGGCTCGTCCACGGAGGCGTCGGCCTCGGAGGCCTCGCCGTCCTCGTCGGTCGCGCCCTTGTCGACCGCGGGCTTGTCCCGGTCCGGCTCCACGATCTCCTCCCGTCCCGGGCGGACCCGCGACGAGATCACGATGTAGGCGACGGCCAGGACGAAGACGACGATCGCCGTCCAGACGTTCAGCCGCAGGCCGAGGACGTGGTGCGCCTCGTCGACCCGCATGTACTCGATCCACGCCCGGCCCGTGCAGTACGCGGCGACGTACAGCGCGAAGGCCCGGCCGTGGCCCATCTTGAAGCGGCGGTCCGCCCAGATGACCAGGAGCGCGACACCGATGCACCACAGCGACTCGTACAGGAAGGTCGGGTGGTAGATCCCTTCCTCGCGGTTCGCACCGGCGGAGATCTCCAGTCCCCACGGCAGGGTGGTCGGCTTGCCGTACAGCTCCTGGTTGAACCAGTTGCCCCAGCGGCCGATGGCCTGGGCGAAGGCGATACCGGGCGCGATGGCGTCCGCGTACGCCGGCAGCGGGATGCCGCGCCGGCGGCAGCCGATCCAGGCGCCCACCGCGCCGAGCGCGATGGCGCCCCAGATACCGAGGCCGCCCTCCCAGATCTTGAAGGCGTCGACCCAGTTCTCACCCTCGCTGAAGTACAGCTGGTAGTCGGTGATCACGTGGTAGAGCCGGCCACCGACGAGGCCGAAGGGCACCGCCCAGACGGCGATGTCGGCCACGGTGCCGGCTTTGCCGCCCCGGGCGATCCAGCGCTTGTTGCCGTACCAGACGGCGACGAAGACACCGATGATGATGCAGAAGGCATAGCCGCGCAGCGGAACCGGTCCGAGGTTCAGGACTCCGGTCGACGGGCTGGGAATGTAGGCAAGGTCCATGGCAGAACCGACGCTACCTTGCCGGGCGGGTGACGCGGCAGCCCACCCGACAACGTCTGCGTAACTAAGGCACCGACGGAGGAACGCCGGGGGCGTCAGTTCGTGGGCGAGGCCGTGCCCGGCGCCTTGCTCTTGTTCGCCTCGGCGACCCACTTCTTCAGGTTCTCCGGGGAGATCTGCTCGTCCCCCTTGTTCGGGAAGATCGATTCTCCGTTGAGCAGTACGGAGGGCGTGCCCTGGAAGTCGCTGCTGCGGAACGCGTCGTTCGACTTCCCCACCCAGCTGTCGTGCGTGCCGTCCTCGACACAGCTGCGGAAGGCCGGCGTGTCGAGCCCGGGCACCTTCGCCGCGAGTTCGATCAGCTTGTCGTTGTTGCCGAAGGCGTCGTCGGTCTCCTGCGGCTGGTTGATGTACAGCACGTCGTGGTACGCGGTGAACTTTCCCGCGTCCTGGGCGCACGCGGCGGCGTTCGCCGCGCGCAGGGAGCCGCTGCCGCCCATGTTCCCGTCGATGAGGGTGGCGAGGTGGTACTCCGTCTTGAGCGCGCCGGAGGCCTCGAGCTCGTGGATGGTGTCCCGGAAGGCGTTCTCGAAGGACGCGCAGGCCGGGCAGCGGAAGTCCTCCCAGATCGCCAGGGTCGACGGGGCGTCCGTCTTCCCGGTCGGGATGGCCGGCTTGTCGCCCTCGGTCGCGCCGGTCGGGGCGACGACCGGGCCCGCCTTGTCCGAGCCGCTGTCCTTGTCCCCGCTGTTGGCGGCGATCACTCCCACGACCGCGGCCAGGCCGAGGACGCCGACGACCGCGGCCGACACGATCAGGACGCGCCGCTGCTTCTCCCGGGCCTTCTCTCGCTCGCGCTGCTGCTGGAGGCGCTCCCGCGCGCTCCCTTTCCCGTCACTGTTCTTCTGGCTCACGCCCTCAGCAACGAACCGGGGAGGCGCGTACGCGCCTCCCCGGTCACAGATCCACCCATTCGGGTTACGAAACGCGGCGCACGCCCTCGGCGAGTTCGCCCGCCAGTTCCCTTACGGCGGCGAGTCCGGCCGCCTCGTCGTCGGCGTCCAGCATCCGCTTGACGAACGCGGAGCCGACGATGACGCCGTCGGCGAAGGTCGCGACCTCCTTGGCCTGCTCGGCGTTGGAGACGCCGAGTCCGACGCAGACCGGGAGGTCGGAGGTGGCGCGGGTGCGCCGGACCAGATCGGCGGCCTCGGCACCGACCGACTCGCGGGTGCCGGTGACGCCCATCAGGGAGGCGGCGTAGACGAAGCCGGAACCGGCGGCCGTGATGGTGGCGAGCCGCTCGTCCTTGCTGCTCGGCGCGACGACGAAGACGGTGGCGAGACCGTGCTTCTCCGCGTGCTCGCGCCAGACCGCGGACTCCTGGACCGGCAGGTCGGGCAGGATGCAGCCCGCGCCGCCGGCCGCGGCCAGCTCCTCGGTGAACCGCTCGATGCCGTAGCGGTCGATCGGGTTCCAGTACGTCATGACCAGCACCGGCTTGCCGGTGGCGGCGAAGGCCTCGCGCACCGTGCGCATGACGTCGGCGATCCGGACGCCGCCGCGCAGGGCGATGTCGTCCGCGGTCTGGATGACGGGGCCGTCCAGGACCGGGTCGCTGTGCGGGAGCCCGACCTCGACGATGTCGGCGCCGCCGTCGAAGACGGCCTTGATCGCTTCGATGCCGCCGTCCACGGTCGGGAATCCGGCCGGGAGGTAGGCGATGAGAGCGGCGCGGTTGTCGGCCTTTGCCTTGGCCAGGGTGTCGCTGAGGAGCTGGATGTTGCCGCTCACTTGGTGTCCCTCCGGATCTCGCCCGCGCCGTCCTCGGCGGCGGCGTCGGCCTCGACGGGGGCCGCGTCGGTGTCGTACAGCCCGAAGTAGCGGGCGGCCGTGTCCATGTCCTTGTCGCCGCGCCCGGAGAGGTTGACGACGAGCAGACCCTCGGGACCCAGCTCCTTGCCCACCTCCAGCGCGCCCGCGAGGGCGTGCGCCGACTCGATGGCCGGGATGATGCCCTCGGTACGGGAGAGCAGCCGCAGGGCCTGCATGGCCGCGTCGTCGGTGACGGCGCGGTACTCGCCCCGGCCGGTGTCCTTGAGGTACGCGTGCTCCGGGCCGATGCCCGGGTAGTCCAGGCCGGCCGAGATGGAGTACGGCTCGGTGATCTGGCCCTCGTCGTCCTGGAGGACGTACGACCGCGAGCCGTGCAGGATGCCGGGCTCGCCGGCGGTCAGGGTGGCCGCGTGCTCGCCGGTCTCGACGCCGTGCCCGGCCGGCTCGCAGCCGATGAGGCGGACGTCGGTGTCGGGGAGGAAGGCGTGGAAGAGGCCGATGGCGTTGGATCCGCCGCCGACACAGGCGATCGCCGCGTCCGGGAGGCGTCCCGCGCGCTCCAGGATCTGGCGGCGGGCCTCGACGCCGATGACGCGGTGGAAGTCGCGGACCATGGCGGGGAAGGGGTGCGGTCCTGCGACGGTTCCGAAGAGGTAGTGCGTCCGGTCGACGTTGGCGACCCAGTCGCGGAACGCCTCGTTGATGGCGTCCTTGAGGGTGCGGCTGCCGGACTTCACCGGGACGACCTCGGCGCCGAGCATGCGCATCCGGGCGACGTTCAGCGCCTGGCGCTGGGTGTCGATCTCGCCCATGTAGATGGTGCACTCGAGCCCGAAGAGGGCGCAGGCGGTGGCGGTGGCGACACCGTGCTGGCCGGCGCCGGTCTCGGCGATGACCCGGGTCTTGCCCATGCGCTTGGTGAGCAGGGCCTGACCGAGGACGTTGTTGATCTTGTGCGAGCCGGTGTGGTTGAGGTCCTCGCGCTTGAGGAAGACCCGGGCGCCGCCGGCGTGCTCGGCGAACCGGGGGACCTCGGTGAGGGCGCTCGGGCGGCCGGTGTAGTTGACCATGAGGTCGTTGAGCTCGCGGGCGAACTCGGGGTCGGTCTTGGCCTTGTCGTACTCGACGGCGACCTCGTCCACGGCGGCGACGAGGGCCTCCGGGATGAACTTGCCGCCGTAGGCACCGAAGTAACCCTCGGTGGTGGGGACCTGACCCTCGGGGTCCGGAATGAAGAACTCGCTGGACATGCGGTTGCTCCTCGCGGGGCGGGTGCCCCGGATTGCGTGCTGACGATGGTCACGTTATGCGCGCGATCCGCTCACGTACGGCAACGCCGTGACGGGCCGCTCCGGCCGTCCCGGCCCACCCCGCCCCCGTGTGGGCAATCGTCCCGCTGGGCTGGGGGTCCCCCGGACGGAGTCTGGGGGAGGGTGGGCACAACGGAACGGCGCCCTTGCCGGGCCCAGGCTCCCAGGGTGTGCGGTACCCGCTGGGCGCGGCGCCCTTGTGGGCACCGGGACCAGGGGCGGAACACGCCCGCAATGGGCGCCGTCCCGTGTGCCCACCCTCCCCCAGACTCCGTCCGGGGGGACCACAGCCCTGCGGGACGATTGCCCACACGGTGGCGGGCGGAGGGCTCTGCCTCGGCTAGGGGTTGCTTCCGTGCGTGAGAACGCGCGCAGGGCGCCGGCGCCATCGCATGCCGTTGACCTGGCCGGGCTCGCTGCCGATCACGTACCGCACGCGACGGCCGTGGACGCGCCGGGCGGGCGCCCGGCAGCCGCGCGGTCGGCATCCCCGGGCCAGCGGGGCGTGCGCGGGAGCCGCGGCGGTACGGAGCCGGGTGCGCATCGCGCGTCCGGCGGCCGGGTCGGTGACCGTCACCGCGGGCACACCGACGGCGCCCCGGGCGGCATGGCCCGGGACGGTCGACGTGGCGCGGCGCGGAGTCACGGCGGGGTCAGCTCCGACCGTGGCGCAGGGCGGGGTGGGCACCGGCGGCGACGAGGTCGGCGACGGCGGCCTTCGGGTCGCGGCCGGTCACGAGGGACTCGCCGACCAGGACCGCGTCGGCGCCCGCGTTGGCGTACGCGATGAGGTCGTGCGGCCCGCGGACGCCGGATTCGGCGACCTTGACGATGCCGGCCGGGATCTCCGGGGCGACCCGCTCGAAGGTCGTGCGGTCCACCTTGAGGGTCTTCAGGTTCCGGGCGTTGACGCCGATGATCCGGGCGCCGGCGTCGACCGCGCGCTCGACCTCGTCCTCGTCGTGGACCTCGACCAGCGGCGTGAGGCCGATGGACTCAGCGCGCTCGATGAGGGAGACCAGGGCCTCCTGCTCGAGTGCGGCGACGATCAGGAGCGCGAGGTCGGCGCCGTAGGCACGGGCCTCCCACAGCTGGTACGCCGTGACGATGAAGTCCTTGCGGAGGACCGGGATGTCGACCCGGGCCCGGACGGCCTCCAGGTCGGCCAGCGAGCCGCCGAAGCGGCGCTCCTCCGTGAGCACGGAGATGACGGCGGCGCCGCCCGCCTCGTAGTCGGCTGCGAGGCCGGCCGGATCGGCGATGGCGGCGAGTGCGCCCTTGGACGGGCTGGAGCGCTTGACCTCGCAGATCACCGTGACGCCCTCGCCGCGCAGTGCGGCGACGCCGTCCTTGGCCTGCGGCGCCTTGGCGGCGCGCTCCTTGAGCTCGTCGAGGGAGACCCGCGCCTGCCGCTCTGCGAGGTCGGCGCGCACGCCTTCGATGATCTCGTCGAGCACACTCACGCGAGAGGCCCCCTTCCGGGACGGTGATGGTGATGTTCGTGAAGACGAACCAGGTTCAGCCATGTCGATGGTATCCGCAGGAGGGCGCGGGACTCGCATCCGGCCGACGTGCGTCCCACCTGCTGGGACTTCTCGTGAGCCCTCACGGGGCGAGCGCGGAGCCGAACGGCAGGTTCCGCACCACGGTGAAAACGGCGAGGACGGCGCCGATCCCCCACCACCAGACGGGGGCGATCGCCAATCGCATGGGCACGCCGCGTACGGCGCGAATCAGCCAGAGGACCATGACGGCGGCGAAGATCCCGTAGCCGACGACGGCGAGCGCGTTGGCCCCGAGGGCGGCGCCCAGCTCGCCGTGCACGAAGGCGTGGGCGCTGCGGAGGCCGCCGCAGCCGGGGCAGTAGATCCCGGTGAAGCGCAGCAGCGGGCAGACCGGATAGTGCCCGGGCTCGTTGGGGTCGACGCTCCCGACGTAGGCGAACGCGGCTCCGACCCCGACGAGCACGCCGACGGGCGCGACGAGCCGCCGAGCGAGCGGCCGCGACGCGGGGGCGGAGGTGGAGGGCGGGCCTGCCTGGCCGGACCAGTGGCCCACGACGGGCCGGGCGGACTCGGGCACGGCCCCCGCCGGGCCCGCCGTAGCGGACCAATGGCCCACGACAGGCTGGGCGGACTCGGGCACGGCCCCCGCCGGGCCTGCCTGGCCGGACCAGTGGCCCACGACGGGCCGGGCGGACTCGGCTACGTCCTCCGCCGGGCCCGCCGGGCCGGACCAACGGCCCACGACAGGCTGGGCGGACTCGGGCACGGCCCCCGCCGTCGCGTCGGGCTCGGGGGCGGCCTCGGCGGGCGGGGTGGCTGGGTCTTCGGTCACGGCGGGAGTCCGCGGCTTCGGGTGCACGCGGTGATTGTCGCTCCTGACGCGTGAAGGCGCAGCACGGCATCGCCG
>NZ_JBHJTL010000174.1:0-6325 GCF_042264065.1 Streptomyces sp. NPDC056222
TTTTAATCTTCCGGCCACCACCTAGATATACACCCAAAATATCGGGGCCTGCTTCTTTTTTTTTTAAGAGACAGCTTGGGGTTTGGTGCCCTCCGGCGGGTGGGGGGGCCCACCGGGGTGGGGGGCCCGCCCTCCGGCCCTCCCTACGGGGCCTCGCCGGAGAGGGAGCCGCCGGTGACGGCGTCGACGGTCAGGATGACCAGCATGGCCACGCCGTTCAGCGCACAGAAGAGAATGAAGAGCCCCAGGGAGAAGTTCAGGCGGCGCGGGAGCGGCGCCTGGGGCACAAGTGCGTCCGACGGGTCGCTGGGGTCGTAACCGGCCCGGACGAACTGCTCGAAGCCCCAGTACTTGAGAGGGCGCGTCGTGCCGGTGTTGTCCGTGTACAGATACACGCCCGGCACGTCGGAGGGCGTCGCGACGACCGTGATGCCGTGCCTGAGCAGCCGCCTTTCGTGTATCCACCGTCCGGCCGCGTACGCGCCGACGCCGAGCCCCGCCGTCGTGATGCCGCCGACCGGCACGAGGCCGATGATCAGCCCCGCCTCTCCCGCGACCGCGACGATCACGCACAGGGCGACGACCGCGACCAGGGAGCCGATCACCAGCCACTTGATGCGGCGCAGGAACCTCTGGTGCCAGGTGGGGGAGAGGGAGCGCACCACGGTGTGGTGGGTGCCGTCGATGTCGTCCGTCGGGCCGGGCAGCAGCTCGTTCAGGGCATCGGCGAAGACGACGGCGGCGGCCTCGCTCACGTCCTCGATCCGGTACGTGACCGGTGTGACCCCCGCCTTGGCCCGCAGTTCGAGCGTGACCCTGCGGCCCTCGGCGTGGACCTTGGCGACCGACCCGGGGAGGAACGTCACCACTTCGCCGGGGCGCTCAAGGGTGAGCGCCTGCTCATCGGCGGACAGGACGGAGCCGCCGCGGCCTTGGAGGACGGGTAGGGAGGAGATGATCGACATCCCCTCACCCTCCGAAGGCGGGGAGCGCGAGCCGGAACGTCCCGTAGTCGATGAGCGCTGCGATGGCGGCGATCACGAAGAACAGGATCAGGCTGCCCACCTGATCGCCCCGCCCGGTGCGGACGACCGCGGTCAGCGGCTTCCGGGGGTGGTAGGCGACCTGGACGGGCTTGCCCTTGTTGCTGCCGCCGACGTAGCGGGTGACGCCATCGGTGTCCGTGTAGGCGTTGGTGGTCGTGCCGTTCCGGTAGATCTGCCGCGCGTCCACGGTGATGCCGTAGCGGCGCAGGTACCAGTCCTCCCATACGGACGTCAGACCCGCCCAAGCGAGAAAAGAGGCCCCTACGCCGAGCTCCCCGAGCAGCAGCGTCGCGATTCCCCGGCCCCAGTTCCTGTCGAGGAGCCCGACGACGACGGCGAGGGCCGCGACAGCGGCGAAGGCGGTGTAGGTCGTCCACTTGGCAGGCTTGGGAAGGCCGCCCCGTACCTCGTCGTCCTCGTCCTCCTCCTCGCCGGCGATCAGACTCCGGGTGACGACGAGCGTGGCGCCGTCGATCACCGTCTCGCCCTCGGCGCGTTCGGGCAGCGCGGCGTTCACGACGTCCGCGAAGACCGAGGCGGCGGCCGCGCTCACGTCCGTGACCCGGTAGACGGTCGGCGTGGCCCCCGCCGGGGCCGTCAACTCGATGGAGACGGCGCGCCTTTCGGCCTGCACGCGGGCGATCGCCGTGAGCGGGATGCGCAGCTCGTCGTCCGGGCGACGCAGCATCAGCTCCTCGTCAGCGGAACGGAGTTCAGTGCCCTTGTCGCCCTGGAGGACGGGTATGGGCGAAGTGATCGACATGCGCGTGATCGTAGGGTGCGAGGTCACGCTGGTGAAGGGGGTGTGGGGGTTTCGGTCGGGACCTGTGGTGTCGTACGGTCCGCCTGTGAACTTGGTGACTGCAGTGCTCGCTTGTTTCATCATTGCGTCCGTGCCGGTCTTCATCTTCGGCCTGCTGATCGTCGCCGGTGAAGGGGGCGAGCTGAAGAAGATGGAAGACCTGAACGAGTCAGGCCTCGAGGTGCAGGCGCGACTGGTCAGCGCGGTGCCGATCAACACGACGGGCACGTTGAGCGTGATCTACGAGTTCCGGACCGCGACCGGGACCGCCCGCCACCAGACCGGTGTCTCGGTGGGCCCCGCGCACGTGGTCGACGACCTGTATCCGCTGGTCTACGACCCGAACAACGTGAAGCGCGTGCACATGGGAACGAAGGCGACGGTCCGCAAGGAGCGCAGATTCCGCCAGAGCTCCTTGCGGGGCGCGAAGCTGACCGCGCTCCTGTCCTTCGCTGCGGGTGTGCTCGCGACGGTGGGGCTGATCGTCAGCCCCTCCTGACCTCCGCGACGAACGCGGCCCAGGCGGCGGCGGGGACGATGAGGGTGGGGCCGGCGGGGTTCTTGCTGTCCCGGACGGGGACGACACCGGGGACGTCGTACGCGACCTCGACGCAGTTGCCGCCGTCGCCGTCGCTGTAGGAGCTCTTGAGCCAACGAGCATTGCTCAGGTCGTAGTCGCGCATCGTCTGTGGTCCTCAGCCGCCGACTCGATCAGTGCGAGGGACGCCCCCGGCGACAGAGCGGCGGCCCTTAGCAGATCGTATGCCGCCTGCGCCCGCTTCACCACAGCCGGATCGTCCAGCAGATTGCCCGAATACACCGCCTCTGTATAGGCGGTTGGGGGCGCGTCCTCGAACTCCATGAGCTTGAGCGGCTTGCCCATCTGGGGGTACGCACCTGCCGCGTAGGGCAGGACTTGGATGAGCGCCTTGCGTTCGTGTACATGGGCCATGAGGTGGTTGAGCTGCTGAGTCATCACCACTGGGCCGCCCACCGGGATTCGTAGCACCGTTTCGTGCAGGATCACCCAATACACGGGTCGTGTAGCGCCCTTCAGGATCGCCGACCGTGAGATGCGGCCTTCGACTGTCTCCTCCACGTCCTCGTCGGGGGCGAGGGGGTTGCTGGCGCGGACGACAGCCCGCGCGTACTCGGATGTCTGGAGCAGGCCCGGGACGGCCGTGGATTCGAACTCGCAGATCTTTGTCGCCACCGACTCCAGCTCAGCCACCTGGTGGAAATAGGACGCGTACGGCGACTTGTTGATGAGTTTGCGCCACGTCCGTTCGAAAATACCGCCGGTTTGTAGTACCTGGTCGATTCGCTGCGCCACATCCAGTTGCGGTTTTCGGATTCCCTGTTCGAACAGGCCGATGTAACCGCCCGATACGAACACCTGTCGGCCCAACTCGCCCTGTGAGAGCCCGGCCGCCTCACGGCGCTCCTTCAGGAGCTCGCCGAAGAACTCCCACGCATCCTGCCGCTTGCCGCCTCTGGCCATGGATTAACTCCCGAACCCTACGCACCAGTTGTAGGACCTGCGCATCTGCCGATTCTACGGACCCGGTACCACCCTGGATGCGGTAAGCGGGAAATTGATTCGGAAAGGGTTGCGTTGGTGAAGGAAGAACACGAGCGACCGACAACGGGGACCGTTCAAGAGGCTCAGGAGGTGGCAGGGGAATTGCGCGACGCACTCGCGAGGGTCGGAATCGTCCTGCCCTCGCTCGGGCTCGACGTTCTCACCCTCGCCTCCGATCCCCCTCGGCCGCTCATCGAATTGGGACGCTGCACGGTGGAGACGGCGCGCCGGCTGGCCGCCGTCGTACCGCCGGGGGAAGAAGGGGGCCGGTCGTGAAACTGCCCATCGGGTCGTACGTCGTCGACATCCGTACAGGGAAGGTCGGCACGGTCATGGGGCACGAAGGCCCGTACATCCAGCTGAGGCCGCTCGGCGGCGGGCGGGAGTGGGACGCGGAACCGGACGGGGTGCGGGCTGCCACGGCCGCCGAGCGGCTCAGCGCGGCCACGGCGCACGCGAACGCGCGGAGCCGGGGCGAGGTGCCGTGAAGAGGGCGCCGCAGGGCGGGGGCGAGGCCCCCGCCCCTCGGCGCGGGGGTCTCAGTCCTCGTAGTAGTTCGTCAGGACACAGCCCTCCACCAGGGTGTCGTCCTTGCGGTAGCCGCTCGGGGTCGTGAAGTCCGGGTGGCAGTTCAGCATCATCAGGGCGCCGGGCTGGAGGAGACTCCGGATCGGCGCGCTCCGGTCGTTGAGGACGGCGAAGTCCTTGCCGATCAGGAACTTGCCGCGGTGGCCCTTGTTCGGGCTCTCCTTGCGGTCCTCGTCGAGGTCGGTCTTGTACGCGGCCTGGAAGGTCCTCATGTCCGTGAACATGAAGATGCGGATGCCGCGACCACAGGCGCCGCGCTCGGTGACGGTCCACTTCTCGTCGTAGGCCTCGTCGCCCGGGAAGAAGTCGTCGTCGTCCGGGTCGGTGGAGAGGTCGTCGCACTCGGTGTAGGCGTTGATGATCTCGGCCGGCCGCCTCATCGAGCCCGCCGTGGGCAGCTCCAGGTCGATGCCGGGACCGGAGCCGTTGGTGCCGCCGTTCCGCTCCGGGTTGCTGCCCAGCACCTCGTCGACACTCGTGCCCTGGCCCGTACCGTCGCTGTTTCCGCCTCCGCGGCCGGTCAGCGTGGTCAGGGCCAGCAGGGCCGCCGTTGCGGTCGTGACGAGCGGTGTGAGGCGCATGAGTTCGGTGACCCCCGTGGGAACGATCAAGGACGCGGCGACTCTGGATTTGCCGCCGTGCACATGGCAAATGGTCGCCTGGTGCATGAGCGAGAATGGCCGCATGAGTCTGTTCCGCGACGACGGCATCGTGCTGCGCACCCAGAAGCTGGGTGAAGCGGACCGCATCATCACGCTCCTCACGCGGGGTCACGGTCGCGTACGCGCCGTAGCGCGCGGGGTCCGGCGGACCAAGTCGAAGTTCGGGGCCAGGCTCGAACCCTTCTCCCATGTCGACGTGCAGTTCTTCGCCCGCGGGAGTGATCTCGTCGGGCGGGGGCTTCCGCTCTGTACGCAGAGCGAGACCATCGCCGCGTACGGCGGTGGGATCGTCACCGACTACGCCCGCTACACCGCCGGGACGGCGATGCTGGAGACGGCGGAGCGGTTCACGGACAATGAGGGCGAGCCGGCCGTGCAGCAGTACCTGCTGCTCGTCGGCGGTCTGCGGACGCTCGCCCGGGGCGAGCACGCGCCTCATCTCATCCTCGACGCCTTTCTCCTGCGCTCCCTCGCCGTCAACGGCTACGCGCCGAGCTTCGAGGACTGCGCGAAATGCGGACTTCATGGGCCGAACCGGTTCTTTTCGGTCGCGGCGGGCGGGGTCATATGCGGCGACTGCCGAGTGCCCGGCAGCGTCGTACCCTCTCCGGAGGCCATCGGCCTGCTCAGCGCGCTGCTCACCGGCGACTGGGCGACGGCGGACGCGTGCGAGCCGCGTCACGTGAGGGAGGGGAGTGGGCTGGTGTCCGCCTACCTCCACTGGCACCTGGAGCGCGGCCTGCGCTCCCTGCGGTATGTAGAGAAGAGCTAGGAGATCCATCGCCATGGCCATCGCACGACGCGGAATCCTCGGACGGCAGCGCCGGGAGTACAAGGTCCCCGAGCCGCACCCCTCCGGTGCCCGTCCGCCGAAGCTCCCCGCCGAGCTGGTGCCCAACCATGTGGCCTGCGTGATGGACGGCAACGGCCGATGGGCCCAGGAGCGCGGCCTGCCGCGCACCGAGGGGCACAAGGTCGGCGAGGGCGTGGTCCTCGACGTGCTCAAGGGATGTCTGGAGATGGGCGTCAAGAACCTCTCCCTCTACGCCTTCTCCACCGAGAACTGGAAGCGCTCCCCCGAGGAGGTCCGCTTCCTCATGAACTTCAACCGTGACGTCATCCGCCGCCGGCGGGACGAGATGGACGAGCTGGGCATCCGTATCCGCTGGGTCGGCCGGATGCCGAAGATGTGGAAGTCGGTCGTCCAGGAGCTCCAGGTCGCCCAGGAGCAGACCGTCGACAACGACGCCATGACGCTGTACTTCTGCGTGAACTACGGCGGCCGCGCCGAGGTCGCCGACGCCGCGAAGAAGATCGCGCAGGATGTGGCGGCGGGGAAGCTGGACCCGTCGAAGGTCAATGAGAAGACCTTCCAGAAGTACCTCTACTACCCGGACATGCCGGACGTCGACCTGTTCCTGCGCCCCAGCGGTGAGCAGCGCACCTCGAACTACCTGATCTGGCAGAGCAGTTACGCGGAGATGATCTTCCAGGACGTGTTGTGGCCGGACTTCGACCGCCGTGACCTGTGGCGGGCCTGCGTGGAGTACGCCTCCCGCGACCGCCGCTTCGGTGGCGTGGACCCGGCGGACATGGCCGTGCTCGACAAGGCCTGAGGACGGACGAGGCCCGGGCCGTACGGACG
>NZ_JBHJTL010000175.1:0-6141 GCF_042264065.1 Streptomyces sp. NPDC056222
GGTTCGCTACTGAGTAGCGGGGACAGGATTTGAACCTGCGACCTCTGGGTTATGAGCCCAGCGAGCTACCGAGCTGCTCCACCCCGCGTCGGTGAACCCAACCTTACGGGACGCCCACGACCAGCGCAAATCACTTAAGCGGTCAGCTCCTGGTGCAGCGCCTCGCTCAGCCGGGCGGCCCGCTCGGCCACCTCCGCCGGGCCGAGCTCGACGGCCTTCGCACACCAGCGCCGGCCCTCCGACAGCTCACCCCGCCGCGCCGCGAGCAGCGCGAGCCGCAGGGCGGCGCGCCCGTGCCCGGCACGGGCGGCGCGAGTCCACCACAGCGCGGCCTCCCGCTCGCTGCCCTCGCGGGCGAGGAGCAGGCCGAGGTTGAAGGCTCCGTTACGACTGCCGGCCTCGGCCGCCTCGCGGTACCAGTGGGCCGCCTCCGTCACGTCGCCGCGCGCGGCGGCGAGCATCCCGACCCGCACCTGGGCGCGCCGGTGGCCCTGCTGAGCGGCCCGCTCGTACCACTCCTCGCACTCGGTCTTCGCCTCCTCGCGCGGCGCCCCGAGCGCGGGCGGGCCGGGGTCCGGCCGGCGCGCGTCGAGGACGGTGGCGAGCCGGAACGCGGCCTCGGCGCTGCCGCCGCCCGCCGCGCACCGCAGATGCCGCTCGGCGGACTGCTCGTCGCCGTCGCGCAGGCCGGCGATGCCGACCTGGAGGGCGGCCTCGGTGTGCCCCGCCGCGGCCGCGCGCTCGTACCAGCTCAGCGCCGTACGGTCGTCGTCGCGACCCGCGTAGAGAATGCCGAGATTGAAGGCGGCATCGACGCTGCCGGCCTCCGCGGCCTTGGAGAACCAGGGCTCGGCGCCGTCCGTGTCCCCGGCCTGGAGGAGGAGCACGGCGAGCGCGTTGGCGGCCTCGCGGTGACCCGCGTAGGCGGCGCGGCGGTACCACTGCTCGGCGTGCTGGACGCGGTCCTGGGCGGCGCAGAGCAGCCCGAGGTTGTACGCCCCGTTCACATCGCCCGCGTCCATGGCGGCGCGGTACCAGCGCTCGGCGGTCTGCTGCTCGCCCCGGGCCGCGTGCAGGGCGCCGAGCGCGTTGGCGGCGTTGCCGTCGCCGTCCTGGGCGGCACGCAGCCACCACACGGCGGCGCTCTCCTCGTCGCCGGCATCGCGCAGCAGGAAGCCGAGCGCGCAGGCGGCCTTGGCCTCGCCCTCCTTGGCGGAGCTCAGGTACCAGCGGCCGGCCTCCTTGAGCTCGCCCCGCTTCTCCAGGATCGCCCCGAGGTGCAGCGCGGCCCGTCGGTGCCCGCGCGCGGCGGCCTGCCGGAACCACTGCTCGGCCTCGGCGAGTTCATCGGAGGGCGCACCGGCGGAGCCGGGGTCGCCCTTGACCGAATCGGCCTGCGCGGTGTCGTGGACGAGCGCGTCGCGGGCCGAGAGGCCGGAGGCGGACGGGCCTCGGGTCACCTCCTGGGCGCGCCGCTCCAGGGCGAGGGCGAGTCGGTACGCGGCCTCGCGGTGACCGCGCTCGGCGGCGGCGCGCAGCCAGCGCTCGGCGCCGACGTCGCTGCGGTGCTCCAGGAGGTCGGCGAGAGCGTAGGCGCCCAGGGCGTGGCCCTGCTCGGCGGACTGGCGCAGCCAGTACTCGGCGGCGGGCTCGTCGCCGCGCTCGCGGTGATGGCGGCCGAGCGCGTGGGCGGCGGGCGCGGAGCCCGCGACGGCGGCGACCCGCCACCAGCCCGCGGCCTCTTCGGCGTAGCCACGCTGGTGCAGCAGGACGCCCAGGTTGTTGGCGGCCGCGCGGTCCCCCTCGGCGGTGGCGCCCCGCAGATACGGCTCGGCGCCGTCCAGGTCTCCGCGGCGCAGCAGCAGCGCGCCGAGCACGCTCATGGACGCGGCGTCGCCGCTCTCGGCGGCACGCCGGTGGCGCGCCTCGGTCTCGGTCTCGTTCTCGGCGGTGGTGTCGATGGCCTCATCGCCGGCCACCACGGCCTCGATGATGTCGTCTGCGGCACTCTTGACATGCCGCTGCACAAACCGCCCTGTCTCCAACAGAGTTGCCCTGTCCCCCATAAATTCCATCGTCGCACCACCCGCAACGCGCGTACACCTGGTATACCGCAGCCAGTGAGGTCACTTCAGCGTTTTGTCGACATGCCCACAGAGAGATAAGTCAAACACGTCTCACCCCAACTCGCCCCATCCCCACCGCGCTTCGCGGCCCCCGCGCCCCCGCCGAGCACGACAAGGGCCCGGATCCTGATGGATCCGGGCCCTTGTCTTTCAGTAGCGGGGACAGGATTTGAACCTGCGACCTCTGGGTTATGAGCCCAGCGAGCTACCGAGCTGCTCCACCCCGCGTCGTTGTGTCTTTAAGGTATCACGACGCGGGGGTGGTGCCTGACCAGGCCGATCAGCCGCTCGGTGGGGTCCCGGCGGTCGACGGGCTCGGGCTGGTCGACGGTGTCGCCGCCGGCTTCTGCTCGCCCGGCTTCTGCTCCGCCGGCTTCTGGTCGGACGGGGTCAGCTTCGCGCCCGCGTCCGCCGCCTTCTGGAGCGCGTCCTGCAGGGCTTCCTGGGCCTTGCCGTAGGCGGTCCAGTCACCCTTCTGCAGAGCCGCCTCACCGTCGTCGTACGCCTTCTGCGCATCGGCGATGGCCTGCTTCAGCGCGGCGTCGTTCGTGCTCGGCGTCGTCGGCGGCTTGGTGCCCGGCTGCTCCGGCTTCTCGGGCGGCGTCGCGCCCTCCACCCCGAAGACGGCGTTGAGCGCCGCGGTGAGGTTGTCCTCGAACACCGTGGTGTCCTTGGTCGTGTCACCGTCCGGCTGGTCCGCGTCCACGTACGACACCGCGACCTTCTTCAGCAGCGGGTAGTGCGCGTTGCGGCCCTGGGCGTACACCGGCTCGACGTACAGGAATCCGCCGTCGAGCGGCACCGTCAGCAGGTTGCCGTACTGGATGTCGGAGTCGGCACCCTTCATGTCACGGACGAAGGTGGCCACCGACGGAAGGCTGTTGAGCTTGTTCTGCACCTGCTCGGGTCCGGGGACCTCGGAGGTGACTCTCAACAGCCTTATGCGGCCGTAGTCCTTGCTGCCCGCGTCGGCGTCGACCGCCATGAAGCCGCCCAGGTTGGGCCGCCCGTTCGGGGTGAACGTCGTCGTCAGCGAGAACCGCTGCTGCTGGTCCCCGGGCATCTTCATGCTCAGGTAGTACGGCGGGACGGCGTTGCCGTCCTTGTTGGTCGGGTCGTTCGGCACCTGCCAGGCGTCCGAGCCGCTGTAGAACTGCGCCGGGTCCTTCACGTGGTATCGGGTGAGCAGCTCGCGCTGGACCTTGAACATGTCCTGCGGGTAGCGCAGGTGCTGCATGAGGTCGGGACTGATCGACTCACGCGGCTGCACCGTGTCCGGGAACGCCTTCATCCACGTCTTGAGGACCGGGTCTTCCTTGTCCCACTGGTACAGCTTGACCGTGCCGTCGTAGGCGTCGACGGTGGCCTTCACCGAGTTGCGGATGTAGTTGACCTGGTTCTGCTGGGCGACCACCGCGCGCTGCTGGTTGCCGACCGTCAGCGCGTCGGCCGTGGACTCGCCCAGCGTGGTGCGCGAGGCGTACGGGTAGCCGTTCGTCGTCGTGTACGCGTCGACGATCCACTGGATCTTGCCGCCGACGACGGCCGGGTACGCGTCGCCGTCGATGGTCAGCCAGGGTGCGACCGCCTCGACGCGCTCCTTGGGTGTGCGGTTGTAGAGGATCCGCGAGCCCTCGCCGATGGCCCCCGAGTAGAGGATCTGCGGCTCGCTGAACGCGACCGCGTAGGCGGCGCGATTGAAGGTGTTGGAGAGGTTGACCCCGCTCTTGCCCTCGTAGCTGGTGGTCTTCTCGCCGTTCTCCTCGTAGTCCAGCTCCTTCTGCGGGCCGCCGACGATCGAGTACTGATCCGTCTTCTCGCCGTAGTAGATCTTCTGCTGGTACGGGCCGAGCATCCCCGTGGTCGGCAGACCGGCCTCGGTGAAGACCGGGGAGCCGTTGGCGTCCGTCTGCGTGCCCGCGGCCATGATCGCGCCATAGCCGTGGGTGTACGTGAAGTGGTCGTTGATCCAGTTCCGCTTCGGGATGCCCTTGATGTTGAGCTCACGCAGGCCGACGACGGTGTCCTGGCCCTTGTAGCGGTCGACGTCGAGGGTCGTCGGGAACTGGTAGTACTTCCGCTTCTGCTCCAGCTGCTGGAACGTCGGCGAGACGATGTTCGGATCGATCAACCGGTAGCTGGCCGCCGTGTCGGAGTTCGCGCGGAGCTGGTCCTTGGCCTTGACCGTGGACTTGCCCGAGTAGTTCTCCGGCTCGGTGCTGTCGATGTCGTACGCCTTGCGCGTGGCATCGATGTTCTTCTGGATGTACGGCGCTTCCTTGGCCTGCTCGTTCGGCTGGACCTGGAACTTCTGCACGATGGCCGGGTACAGGCCACCGATCAGGATCGCCGACAGGACCATGAGGCCGAAGCCGATGACCGGCAGCTGCCAGGTGCGGCGCCACAGCGTCGCGAAGAACAGCACGGCGCAGATCGCGGCGATGCAGAAGAGGATCGTCTTCGCCGGCAGGTAGGCGTTGGCGTCGACGTACCGCAGACCCGTCCAGTTTCCGGCCGCCTTGAAGTCGCTGGACTTCACCGCGAGGCCGTACCGGTCGAGCCAGTACGCCACGGCCTTCAGCGAGACGAAGACGCCGAGGATCACCGACAGGTGGCCCGTCGCGGCGGCGGTGGCGCGGGCACCGGGGCTGGTGACGCGCAGTCCGCCGTACAGGTAGTGCGTCAGCGCGGCGGCGATCAGCGACAGGACGGTGGCGGCGAAGCCGAAGGCCAGCAGGAAGCGGTACCAGGGCAGGTCGAAGGCGTAGAACGACACGTCCAGCTGGAACTGGGGGTCCTTCTGGCCGAACGGAACCCCGTTCACCCACATCAGCCAGGTCCGCCACTGGCCGGAGGCCGAGGCGCCGGCGATCAGGCCCACCAGAGCGGTGATCGCGAGGAGCACCCACTTCTTGTAGGGGGCCAGGCCCATCCGGTACCGGTCAAGGCTCTGCTGCTCCAGCGACATCGCGCTCAGCGGCGGCCGCAGTCGGTGCGCCAGCCAGATGTTGAACCCGACGGCGAGCGCCATGAGGAGACCGAAGACGGCGAAGAGGCCGATCTTGGTCCACAGAGTGGTGGTGAACACGGACGAGTACGCGACCGAGCGGTACCAGAGCCAGTCCGTCCAGAACCCGGCGAACATGACGAACGCCATGGCCAGGACGGCCAGCACGCCCAGGGTCATGAGCAGCGTGCGAGCCCGCCGGGACGGCCGGCCGACTCTGATCCTTGGCCCGGACGGGCCCCCGGCGCCTCCGCGGTCCGGCATCTGGAAAGCCAACGTGCGCCCCTCGAGGTTGATGCGTCGATAAGCAGGCTCCGCGATCGTAGAGCCCACTGATGCAACTTACTGAGGCTTTACCTAGTTCCCGTCTTCGGGGGCAAAGGAGGCAGGATATGGGTCATGTCCAACGTTTCCTCCTCCGGCACCCCCATGGCCGCGAGCCCCCTCACCCGCGCGGTCCTCGAGATCGACGAGTACGCCTCCGGTCTCGGCTGGGACCGGCCGGCCCGGCTCTTCGCCCTCGTCGACACCGCCCGACTGCGTGCCAAGGAGCCGGGACTCGCCTCCCAGCTCGGTCTCGAAGGCGCGGAAGCCGCCGCCTTCACCCCCATCGAGCAGGAGGAGCTGCCGAAGGGGAAGGCCCTCGACGAGTTCCTCGGCACGATCGCCTGGCCGGACGCCGTGGCCGGCTGCGCCCTGACGGTGGAGCGGCTGATGCTGCCCCCGTCGGCCGAGGCATCCGTGCCGGACGGCCTGGACGAGGCCGGTCTGGCGAAGTGGGTGGCACGGCACCCGGACCGCCAGGAAGTCCGGATGACCGTGGCCGTCCTCCGTGACGGAGCCCGCGAGGCGGCCATCCGGCTGCGCGAGAAGGACTCCCCGAACGACGTGCTCACCGGGGCGGACCTGGTGCCGGGGCTCGCGGACGCCCTCGCGGCGACCTTCGAGTCCTGAGGCGTACGTGAAGGGGGCGCCCCGGTCGTCGACGGGGGCGCCCCCTTCACGTAC
>NZ_JBHJTL010000176.1:0-5978 GCF_042264065.1 Streptomyces sp. NPDC056222
GCTCTGTGTCGTGGGGAGGGCTTCGCCCTCAGGGCGCCGTCAGTGGCCGCCGCCCTGCTGTTCGTCCCGGCGGCGCTGCCACCGTTCCTCGATCCGATGCATCATCGAGCGGCGCTGACGGGCCTGACGGCCACCGGCCGCCGATCCGCCCGTCGCCTGCTGCTCACCCGGCTTGGGCGCCTTGCGCCAGCCTGTAACGGCCATCACCGCGCAGCCCAGCATGACGAGGAAACCCACCACGCTGATCCACCACTGCTGAGCGACCATTCCAGCCATGAGGAGCGCGATACCCACCAGGAAGCCGACGACTGCCTGGTAGACCCGTCGCCGGGTGTACGTACGCAGTCCGCTTCCCTCGAGCGCTGTCGCGAACTTGGGATCTTCGGCGTACAGCGCTCGCTCCATCTGCTCGAGCATTCGCTGCTCGTGCTCCGAGAGCGGCACGGAGTCCTCCTAGTCGTCGGTCGCGGGGGCGACCGGGATGCGGCCCTTTCAGGATAGGCAGGGAATCGTCCCCGTGAAACCCGCCCTCAACGCCAAATCGCCAATCCGGGCCGCCATGCGGTTCGGTTGCTGAAGCGTTGATTCCCCAGCGCCTGGCCTGTCATGCCGGATGGTGTCCCCCGATCATACGGGGCGAACTCCCCGTTCGGGGGGCCTGTGGCGTACTCCATGTGCGGCTGCGTCGCTGATCAGCACGGTGCGCGCCGTCCGGGGCCGGGCCCCGGACGTGCCGCCGGGCGGGTGTCAGGCGCGCTTCTCGCCCAGGACGTGCAGCTGGGTGGCGATGGCGTGGAAGGACGGCAGCTCGGCGGCGGCGGCCTCCAGCTTGAGCAGGGCCTCCGCCGCTCCGGGCTCGGTGTCGACCAGGACGCCGGGGACGAGGTCGGCGAAGACCCGCACGCCGTGCACCGCCCCGACGTCCAGACCGGCCTCGCCCGCCAGTTCGCCGAGCTGGTCCGCCGTGAAGCGACGGGGCACCGGGTCGCCGTCGCCCCAGCGCCCGGACGGGTCGCTCAGGGCGGTGCGGGCCTCGGTGAAGTGCCCGGCGAGCGCGCGGGCCAGGACCGCGCCCCCGACGCCCGCGGCGAGCAGGCTGAGCGCGCCACCGGCCCGCAGCGCCGCCACCGCGTTCCGTACACCCTCGGCCGGGTCGTCCACGTACTCCAGGACGCCATGGCAGAGCACCACGTCGTACGCCTCCCGCCCGACCACGTCGAACAGGCCGCGGATGTCGCCCTGGACTCCGGTCACCCGGTCAGCGACGCCGGCCTCGGCGGCCCGGCGCTCCAGCGCGAACAGCGCGTTCGGGCTGGGGTCGACGACGGTGACCCGGTGGCCGAGGCGGGCCACCGGCACCGCGAAGTTCCCGGAGCCGCCGCCCGTGTCGAGGACGTCGAGGCCGTCCTGCCCGGTGGCCTTGACCCGGCGGTCGAGGGCGTCCTTGAGGACGTCCCAGACGACGGCCGTACGCAGGGAGGCGCGCGACGGGCGCGACGACGCCTCTCGACCGAAGACAGGGGAAGGGTCCGACACGGTTGTTGACTCCTCGGTGACGGTGCACGAACGGCTCCCACCCTATGGCCTCGGGCGTGCTCCCCCGCTCACATGCGGCTACCCCGTGGCCTCCTCGGCGCCGGACTGACGGGGCAGCACGGGCTGGAGGACGAGGAGCCGTTCGACGAGGCGCAGGAACATCGCGGCGTCCCGGATCAGGTCGTCGGCGTCCCGGCGGCTCGCCGCGCCGGGTATGCCCGCCTCAGCCCGGGCCCGGCGGGACGCTCCGGAGGCGAACAGGGCGCTCCACTCGGTCAGCTCGGGCGCTATCTCGGGGAGCACTTCCCAGGCGCTCCTGATCCGCGCGCGCTTGCGCGGGTTGGTCTCGGGGCGGCCGCGGGCGGCGAGCACGGCCGCGGCGGTGCGCAGCGCGGCGAGGTGTGCGGTGGCGTACCGCTCGTTGGGCACATCGTGTCCGACGGCCTCCTCCAGGCCGGCGCGGGCCTGGGCGAGCAGGTCGAGTGCTGCGGGCGGCGCGGTGGAGCGGCGCAGCACGGGGTGGACGTCGGACGGCGGTCCGGACAGTGCGGGGGCAGGGCGGCCGGCGGCGCGGCGCCGCGGTGCGGCTGCTGCGGAGGAGCTGGTCATGACGAGCCTCCTGTCGTCGTGTGACGGCTCTGTGTCCGTATGTGTCCATCGTGAAGGGCACCACTGACAATCCCTCTGACCTGCGGCTTTGCCTGGGCCGCCGACTCGGGGGTAAGTTTTTGAACTGACTGGTCAGTTCAAAAACTGGGGATTCTGGGGGTGGACCGGTGGAAGCGAAGCCGGAGGAGCCGCACGGCGCCGCCGTCGTCGCGGACGGATTCGGGCTGAAAGGGCCGCGCGGCTGGGTGTTCCGCGAGGTCGGCTTCCGGGCCGAGCCCGGCTCGCTCGTCGCGATCGAGGGGCCGTCCGGCTCGGGCCGTACCTGTCTGCTGCTGGCGCTGACCGGCCGGATGAAGCCCCAGGAGGGCCACGCCGAGGTCGCGGGGCTCCTTCTGCCCCGCAAGATGGCCGCCGTGCGCCGGATCAGCGCGCTCGGCCCGGTGCCCGGGGTCAGCGACCTCGACCCGGCGCTCACCGTCGCCGAGCACCTGCGCGAGCGCGCCCTGCTCCAGCGCCGCTACGACGGCTCGGTACGGGCCCTGCTCCGGCCGCCGGCCGAGCGGGCGACCGCCACCAAGGCACGGATCGACGCGGCCCTGGAGGCGTCCGGGCTCGACCTGGACACCCTCCCGAAGGGCGAGCGGACCTCCGTACGGGATCTGGAGCGGCTGGAGGCGCTGCGGCTGTCCATCGCCCTGGCGCTGATCGGCCGGCCCCGGCTGCTCGCGCTCGACGACACCGATCTGAAGCTCTCCGACGCCGACCGGGCCGAGGCCTGGGCCCTGCTGCGCTCCATCGCCGACGCCGGTACCACCGTGCTCGCCGTCTGCAGCGAGGCGCCCGAGAACGCCCTGAAGATCACCACGGCGCCGCGCGCGGCCGACGACGAGCCGCGCCGGACCGAGCACACGGCCGACGGGGCGACCGAGGTCCCCGCCGAGGACGAGACCGACGCCGCGGCCGAGGACCGGCCGCGCGCGACCGAGGACGACACGACCACCGAGGACGACACCATCGAGGAGGGGGCAGCCGATGCGCTCGCCGAAACTGGCCGCGCTTGAGCTGAAGCGGTTCGGCAGGGGGAAGCTGCCGCGGGCCGCGCTCGTCGCGATCCTGCTGCTGCCGTTGCTGTACGGCGCGCTGTACCTGTGGTCCTTCTGGGACCCGTACAGCAGGCTCGACCGGATACCCGTCGCCCTGGTCAACGAGGACAAGGGCGCGACCGCGGACGGCAAGAAGATCAACGCCGGTGACGACATCGCGAAGGGCCTGCTGGACAGCAAGGTCTTCCAGTGGCACGAGGTGAGCGACGCCGAGGCCCGCGAGGGCGTGGAGGACGGGACGTACTACCTCTCGCTGACCATGCCGGGCGACCTCAGCACGCGGATCGCCTCCAGCTCGGGCGACGCCCCCGAGACGGGCGCGCTGCAGGTCCGTACGAACGACGCCAACAACTACATCGTCGGGCAGATCTCCCGGACGGTCTTCTCCGAGGTCCGCACCGCCGCCTCCACCAAGTCCTCGCGCACCTTCCTGGACAAGATCTTCATCTCCTTCTCCGACATCCACGACGCGACCGCCGAGGCCGCCAAGGGCGCGGGTGAGCTCAAGGAGGGCGTGGACAAGGCGAAGAAGGGCTCGAAGAGCCTGGCCGACGGCCTGAAGGACGCCAAGAAGGGCAGTGGCGACCTCGCCACCGGCCTGAAGAAGCTCGACAAGGGCGCGGGCGACCTCGAGACCGGCTCACGACAGGTCGCGAACGGTACCCAGGCGCTCGCCGACAAGGTCAACGGACGGGCCGCCCAGGTCCGCCCGTACCTGAAGAACAACGGCAAGACGATCGGCGACACCGCCCGGCTGGTCGCCGACTCGACCGCGGCCGTGCGTCACGACCTCGAGGACGTCGTCCGCCGCGCCCCGGTCGCCCGGACCGCCGCCCACCTGGCCGACGACCACCTGGACGCGCTCCACAAGAAGGAGTGCGTGGACAATCCGCTGCCCGATCCCAAGGCCTGCCCGGTCCTCAAGGAGGCCAAGGTCTCGGCCGACGACGTGGCGAAGATCGCCGACGACCTGCACGAGCTGACCAAGGACAGCGACGGCGACCTGAAGAAGCTCGACGGCCGGCTCGCCACCCTGCAGAAGCAGGCAGAGGACCTGGCCAAGGCCGCGCCCCACCTCGACGAGGACCTCGAAGGCGCCGTCAAGAAGATCAACAAGCTGAACGAAGGCGCCCTGAAGGTCGCCAAGGGCGCCGACGAGCTGCACACCGGCCTCACGAGCGCCAAGACCGGCTCCACGAACCTCGACACGGGTGTCGGCAAGCTCAAGAAGGGCGCCGGGGACCTCGACGGCGGTCTGTTCAAGCTGGCCGACGGATCCGGCGAGCTGGCCACCGGCCTGAACGACGGGGTCGCCAAGATCCCCGACTACGACAAGCAGGAGCGTGACAAGCGCACGGAGGTCATGGCCGACCCGGTCGCACTCGCATCCCAGTCGCTCCACAAGGCGCCCAACTACGGCACCGGCTTCGCCCCGTACTTCATCCCGCTCTCCCTCTGGGTCGGCGCGATGGTGGCGTACATGCTGATCCAGCCGCTCAACCGGCGCGCCCTCGCCGCCGGTGCATCCGCCTGGCGGATCGCCCTGGCCGGCTGGCTCCCGGTCGCGGCCATCGGGCTGCTCCAGGTCGCCGCGCTGATGTCCGTACTGCACTGGGGCCTCGGCCTCCAGATGGCCAGGGCGGCCGGGACCGTCGGCTTCCTCGCCCTGGTGACCTGCTGCTTCGCCGCGATCATCCAGTGGCTCAACGCCCGCTTCGGCGCGGCGGGCCGGATCCTGGTGCTCGCCGTGCTGATGCTCCAGCTGACCTCGGCGGGCGGCACGTACCCCGTTCAGACCAGTCCCGGCTTCTTCAACGCGATCCATCCGTTCCTGCCGATGAGCTACGTGGTCGAGTCGCTGCGCCGGCTGATCTCGGGCGGCGGGATCGGACCGGTCTGGCAGGCGGTCGCGGTACTGACGGCGTTCACCGTGGGCGCGCTGGCGCTGACCGCGGTCTCCGCCCGGCGCAAGCAGGTGTGGACCCTGGACCGGCTCCACCCCGATCTGTCCTTGTGACACCTGCCTCTGTGACCCCCGCGAGACCTGTGAGAATCGAGCCCATGGACAGCAGCAGCACCAGACGCCAGGCCACGCGCGCGAAGCTCTACGAGGCCGCCGTCACGCTCATCGCCGAGCAGGGCTTCTCGGCGACGACGGTGGACGAGATCGCCGAGCGCGCGGGTGTCGCCAAGGGCACGGTCTACTACAACTTCAAGAGCAAGACCGAGCTCTTCGAGGAGCTGCTGCGGCACGGAGTCGCCCTGCTCACCGCCTCTCTGAGGACGGCGGCCGAGGAGACGACGGAGCGCGGCGGGAGCCGGGTCGACGCGCTGGACGCGATGATCCGGGCGGGTCTGGTCTTCATCGACCGCTATCCGGCCTTCACCCAGCTGTACGTCGCCGAGCTGTGGCGCACCAACCGGGCCTGGAACTCGACCCTCCTGGTCGTCCGTCAGCAGGCGGTCGCCGTGGTGGAGGGTGTGCTGCGCGAGGGCGTCGAGAACGGCGAGCTGAGCGAGGAAATCGACATTCCGCTCTCCGCGGCCGCGCTGGTCGGGATGGTGCTGGTGGCCGCCCTCGACTGGCAGGCCTTCCAGCGGGAGCGCTCGATCGACGATGTGCACAGCGCGCTGTCGCGGCTGTTGCACGGGCGCGTGGGCGGCTGCTGACCGACCGCGGACAGCACGAAACGCCGGACGGCGAGGCTCGATCCCCCCTGTCTCTTATAC